>DATMML010000127.1 GCA_035570235.1 Vicinamibacteria bacterium
CGAAGCGCTGCGGATGAGAGGCCAGGAACTGCCGCCCCTCCCCCTGGACGAGGCGGAAGCGTGGGTCCTCCACCCAGGCCCGGAAGTAGTCATGGTAGGTGCGGGTGAGGATCCCCACCGTGGCCCCGTTGACCTCCACCCCCGTGACCTCTGCGGCCCCGAAATAGAGGGCGTTCAGGACGTCGAAGCCACCCCCCACCCCGATGATCAGGACCCGCGGCGGCCCCGCCGATTGCACCTGATAGGCGGCCGCGTAGATGGTCTGCTCGATGCCTCTCAGGGAGCCCGGCTGGCCGTCGTAGTCGACCGCGTAGGTGAAGGCATTGTTGTTCTGGGTCAGGAGGCGGCGGAAGCGAGAGAGGAAGGCGCGGTCATCGCCGATCAGGCTGGGAAGGGCGAATCTCTCGGGATCCGGCGGCTGGATCCGCGTGACCTCGATCCGGGAGAGGGGATCCCAGGCCACATGCTCGATTTGCGAGCCCGAACCGGGGGCGGTGGCTTGGGCGAGGATGGAGCCGGCCGGGTAGACCATGTGGAACACCCGGCTGGGGTCGGCGGCCGCCCACGCGATGAAGGCGCCCGCGAGAAGGGCGAGAGTCCACTCAAGGCGGCCCCGAGGAGCGAAGGCCAGAGCTGCGCCCAGCATGATGACGCAGGCCAGGATTAAGCTCCTCTCGACGCCCAGGTCGCGGATGGCGGGGAGCACGGCAAAGGCTCCCAGGGCCGACCCCGAGAGATCGGCAAAGTAGATCTGGCGGGTGGGGAGATCGGGCCGGGCGAGGAGCAGGCCGAGCACGAGTCCGCACCCCGAGAAAGGGAGGGCAAATAGCAGCGCCCAGGGCATAAGGGCAAAGTAGCTCCGGACGAACTCGGGGCGGGAGGCCGCCCAGTCTTGGGCAGGGGCTCCACAAAACAGCGCGCAGGAGCCGAGCAGGGTCACTGCGAAGATCATCGCGGAAAGCACGACGACCCTACCCTGGTTCTCGAAGATGGGCTCGCGCCACCTCGAGAGCACCACTCCTGAGATGGCAAAGCCCAGCATGGTGAGGGAGATGACGAGGAAGGCGAAGTTGTTGACGAGCTTCGCCATGACTAGGCGGTGCACCAGGACCTGAGTGAAGAGGGCTACGAAGGCCGTCGAGAAGGCGAGGGCCAGCGCGCGGAGGTGGAAACCAGGCTTCATCAGGCGGGCAAATCTACCATCGGCAAGATTGACTTGCACCGCACCCGCGTTTACTATTCCTCGTACACGAGGGCCCCAAGCGAATTGGCCATCGTCGCCATCATCCCGGCGCGCTTCGGTTCCACACGGCTGCCGGGGAAGCCTCTCTCCGAAATTCACGGACGCACCATGATCGAGCATGTCCACGAGCGGGTCCGCCGCGCCCGCTGCCTGGACCGGATCCTCGTGGCCACCGACGACGAGCGGATCGCGGCCGCGGTGCGGGGCTTCGGCGGGGAGGCGGTGATGACGTCACCCCGGCACCCCACGGGGACGGACCGCCTGGCGGAGGCGGTCAAGGCCACGGACGCCGCGATCGTGGTGAACGTGCAGGGAGACGAGCCGCTGCTCGACCCCGCGGGCATCGACGCCGCGGTGCAGGCTCTGCTCGGAGACCCTGCTCTGCCCATCGCCACCCTCTCCCTTCCCCTGGGGGACGTGGAGGAGATGCTCGCGCCCTCAGTTGTGAAGGTCATCACCGACCGGGAGGGAAACGCGATGTATTTCTCGCGCAGCCCCATTCCCCACGTCCGTTCCTCCGACTCGCGGGGGGCGGCGGAGGGGGCGGTAGCGAGCGGGCTCGCGCGGAAGCACGTGGGCCTCTATGCCTATCGGCGGGAGGCGCTCTTGCGCTTCGCCTCCCTGCCCCCCACCCCCCTTGAGGAGGCGGAGGGGTTGGAGCAGCTCCGCGCGCTGGAGCACGGGATGCGGATCCGGGTCGTGCCCATGAGCGGCGAGCCGGTGCCGGCGGTGGATACGCCCCAGGACCTGGAGCGGGTGCGCGAGCTCCTGGGCCGTAAAGGGGCGAAGGAGCAGGGTTGACCAAGTACATCTTCGTCACGGGGGGTGTGGTCTCGTCGCTCGGCAAGGGGCTGGCCTCCGCCTCCATCGGCTGCCTGCTGGAAGGGCATGGCTTCCGGGTCGCCATGATGAAATGCGATCCCTACCTCAACGTGGACCCCGGGACCATGAGCCCCTACCAGCACGGCGAGGTCTACGTGACGGAGGACGGGGCGGAGGCCGACCTCGACCTCGGGCACTACGAGCGCTTCACCCGCTGTGTCACGTCCAAGGAATCCAACATCACCACGGGCAAGATATACGGCTCCGTGATCGCCAAGGAGCGCCGGGGCGACTACTTGGGGCGAACGGTGCAGGTCATCCCCCACATCACGGACGAGATCAAGGGCGCCATCCGGGCGGTGGCCAAGGACGCGGACGTGGTGATCGTGGAGATCGGCGGCACCGTGGGTGACATCGAGAGCCTGCCCTTCTTGGAGGCGGTGCGACAGTTCCGCCAGGACGTGGGCCGGGACAACGCGATCTTCGTCCACCTCGCTCTCGTCCCCTACATCGCCACCGCCCACGAGCTCAAGACCAAGCCCATGCAGCACAGCGTGCGCGAGCTGCGGGCCATCGGGATCCACCCGGACGTCCTCCTCTGCCGCACAGACCGCTACCTCTCTCCCGATATCAAGGCCAAGCTCTCCCTCTACTGCGACGTGCCGGAGGAGGCGGTCATCACGGCCAAGGACGTGGACTCCATCTACGAGGTGCCGCTCCTCCTCTCCGGGGAGGGCCTGGACGGCATCGTGCTCAAGTCGCTCGGGCTGCGGAGCGCGGGGCGGGACATGTCGGCCTGGGAGGACCTCGTCCGGCGCATCAAGAACCCGAAAGGGGAGGTGGTGATCGGCATCGTGGGCAAGTACGTCTCCTTCGAGGACTCCTACAAGAGCCTGAACGAGGCCTTGACCCACGGCGGCTTCGGCAACGACGTGCGGGTGGTCCGGCGCTGGGTGGAATCGGAGGAACTGGAGTCGGGCAACGCGGAGTCCAAGCTGGCGGGGCTGGACGGCATCCTCGTCCCCGGGGGCTTCGGGACCCGGGGCACGGCGGGAATGGTGGCGGCGGCGGAGTTCGCGCGGCGCACCCGCACCCCCTACTTCGGCATCTGTTACGGCTTCCAGTGGGCGGTGACGGAGTTTGCCCGCAACGTCTGCGGCCTCTCCACCGCAAACTCCACGGAAGTGGAGCCCGATGCCGAGCACAAGATCATCTACAAGCTGCAGGACCTGCTGGGGGTGGAGGAGATGGGGGGCACCATGCGGCTCGGCTCCTACGCTTGCCGGCTGCTGCCCGGCTCGCGGGCGGCCGGGATCTACAAGGCCGCCGAGGTCCAGGAGCGGCACCGCCACCGCTATGAGTTCAACCGGGCCTACGAGGGTTGCCTGTCCGAGCACGGTCTTGTGATCTCGGGCAAGACCCCCGACGGAAAGTTCGTGGAGATCGCGGAGCTGCCGAACCACCCCTGGTATCTGGCCGTGCAGTTCCATCCGGAGTTCAAGTCCAAGCCCCTCGTGCCCCATCCGCTGTTCGCGGACTTTGTGCGGGCCAGCCTGGAAAACCACAGGACCCGCCTCGGCCAGGCCACCCCCACGCGGGTGCCGGTGGCCCTCTAGTGGGAGGTCGGTCGGCCCCCGGCACCGAGGGTCTCTGGCGCACGATGGCTCGGGGGCGGAGCCTCTTCTTGATCGCGGGGCCCTGCGTGATCGAGAACCCTCGCCACCCCGGACAGGTGGCGGCCCGCCTCCGCGACATCACGGGCGAGCTGGGCGTCCCCCTCATCTTCAAGGCCAGCTACGACAAAGCCAACCGCTCCAGCCTGCGCTCCTACCGGGGGCCGGGGATGGAGCGCGGGCTGGAGATCCTGGCCGGGGTGCGCGCGCGCTACGGGGTCCCCATCCTCACCGACGTCCACGAGCTGGCCCAGGTAGAGCGCGTGGCGGAAGTGGCGGACGTGCTGCAGATTCCCGCCTTCCTTTGCCGCCAGACCGACCTCGTCCTGGGGGCATCCCGCACGGGGAAGATCGTGAACATCAAGAAGGGGCAGTTCATGGCCCCTTGGGACATGAAGGGCGTGCTGGACAAGGCGGCCTCGACCGGCAACCGCCGGATCATGGTCACCGAGCGTGGCTTCAGCTTCGGCTACAACAATCTGGTCGTGGACATGCGCTCCTTCCCCACCCTGCGTTCGTTCGGTTACCCGGTTATCTTCGACGTGACCCACAGCGTGCAGCGGCCGGGGGGGTTGGGCGATCGCTCCGGGGGCGAGGCGCACTTCATCGACACCCTGGGCCCGGCGGGGGCGGCCGCCGGCGTCGACGGTCTGTTCATGGAGGTGCACGAGAACCCGGCCCGGGCCCTCTCCGACGGCCCCAACTCGTACCCGCTGGGGAGGCTGAAGCGCCTTCTGGTTCGCCTCCTCAAGGTGCAGGCCGCCGCCCACGGATAGCTCGCCGCCGTCCAGGGGCGCGGCATCCCCTGCCCCCCGCGGGGTGGGGCCCCGGCCCGTTCTCCTGGCCTGGCTTCTGCTCGCCGGTCTAACCGGCCTCCCCTACCTTCGGGCCGCGCTCGACCCTCCCCCCGGCACCACTTTCGTCGGCTTCTTCTTCTACGCCGACGACCAGTACAACTACCTCTCTTTCGTCCAGCAAGCGGAGGACGGCGCCTTCCGGTTCCGGAACAAGCTGGTGGAGGAACCCCACCCCCCCGCCCTCCTCAACCTCGAATGGTGGCTGGTGGGCCGGCTCTCCGCCGCCCTGGGGCACCATCCCCTCGTGGCCTATCGCCTCCTGGGGCTGGCCGCGGCCCTGGCCCTGCTGGCTGGCCTCGATGCCTGGCTCCGCGCGATGGGGCTTCCCGACCCTCATCGGCTGCCCGCGCTTCTCCTCGTGACAATGGGGGGCGGCCTGGGGGGGATTCTCTTCACCTTCGGGGACCAGGGGCGTTGGTACCTGGACCTCTTCACGGGCCTTTTCCCGTTCATCGGGCTTCTCGTCAACGCCCACTTCGTGACCGGAACCGCGCTCCTCTTGTGGACGCTCTGGGCCTACTTAAGAGCGCGAACCCCCCTCGGCCAGGTTGGGGCGAGCGCGCTGGGGACGGTCCTGGGCCTGGTCCGCCCCTACGACCTCGTGCTCCTGGTCGCCATCCGCTCCCTGGGCGTGCTCGTCACGGAGCCGATCCGCCTCTCCTGGCGGCGCCTCCTCCCCCTCGCCGGCCTCGCCCCCGTCGTTCTCTACAACTACTGGCTCTTTTACCGAACTCCGGCCTTCGCCTTTTACCGCACCGCGTTCTATGAGTTCCCGGGCCTCGGTGACTTCGCCCTCGCTCTGGGCCCGGCCGCCCTCCTCGCCGCTCTGGCCATCCCGGGCGGGAGGGGAGCGCCGGACGCTCGTGGCCCGCGCGCCCACCTCTGGGCCTGGGCCTTGCTCGCGGCCGCCATCATCCTTGCGCGGCCGGTGCATTTTTCCCTCCAGTTCCTGGTGGGAGTGGGAGTACCCCTGCTCGCGCTGGGGGCGGTGGGTCTCGCGCGGTTTGGACCGGGAGTGATGCTCGTGGCCGTGCTCCCTCTGGCGGGCACGGCCCTGGCCGCCCTCCGCCTTGTTTCGGGCCCCACCGGCCCCTGGTTCGTGCCCTCGGAGCGACTGGCGGTAGCGCAGGCCCTGCGCGGGAGTTGCCGACCGGGTGACGTGCTGCTCTCTCCGCCGGACATCGGCCAGTACGCGGCCGGCCTCACCGCCTGCCGGGCCTACGTGTCCCACCCCATCGGGCCGGACTACGCCCGCCGGACGGAGGAGGTGCGCGCATTCTTTGGGACCTGGGACCCCACTCTCCGCGCCGCCTTCCTCGACCGCCATTGCATCACCCATCTCACCCTGCCCGGGGACGCGGGCCCCGTCCCCGGCGCCTGGCTGGGCGAGGCGACCGCGTTCCGCGCGCTGGCGCGCGTGGGTCAGCCGACCGTGATCAGCGTCTATGCGCGGGAGGGCGGAGGAGGATGCTGGCCGCCATGAGGAAGACCGCCCCCACTCTCCCCCCTTCGACCGTGGGGGCGCAGGCCCACCGCCCGGGGCTGCCCTCCACGCGTCGCCTCTGCCCAGCGTCCCTTGATTTCGGGTCCGCCCTAAACCTACGATTGCCACATGTCCCGTAATATCGCCCGCCAGGTCTTGGAGATCGAGGCCCAGGCCATCCGCGATCTGCTCCCGCGCATCGACGCCGACTTCGAGCGCGCGGTGGAGACGGTGTTTGCCTGCGCGGGGCGGGTCGTCGTGACCGGGATGGGCAAGAGCGGCCTCATTGGCCAGAAGATCTCCGCCACTCTTTCCTCGACGGGGACGCCCTCTCTCTTCCTGCACCCCGCGGAGGCCATCCACGGGGACCTGGGTCGGATCGTCAAGGGGGACGTGGTTCTCGCCATTTCCTACAGCGGCGACACGGGCGAGGTCCTGACCCTCGTACCCCAGGTCAAGCGCCTGGGCTCGCCGCTGGTGGCCCTGACCGGCAACCCACGCTCCCCCCTGGCCGGCGCGGCCGACATTCACCTCGACGTGTCGATCCGCCAGGAGGCCTGTCCCCTCGGGCTTGCTCCCACCGCCTCCACCACCGCCGCCCTCGCCATGGGCGACGCCCTCAGCATGGCCCTCCTGGAGCGGCGCGGCTTCACGGTGGAGGACTTCGCGGTGCTCCACCCCGGGGGTCGGCTGGGGAAACGGCTGCTGCGGGTGGAGGACGCGATGCACACCGGCGACGACATCCCGCGGGTGACCCCCGAGACGCTCATGAAGGATGTGCTCTTCGAGATGACCCGGAAGCGCCTGGGCCTGACCACCGTCACGGACGGGGACGGCCGGCTCCGAGGGGTGATTTCGGACGGGGACCTCCGCCGGCAGATGGAACGGCACGGGTACACCCTCTTCGACCGCTCGGCCGGAGAGTGCATGACCCGGGACCCCGTCCTGGTGGGCCGCCGGGAGCTGGCCACGCGGGCCCTGGACTTGATGGAGACCCGCAAGATCACCGCCCTGCTCGTGGTCAACGAGGCGGGGGTCATCGAGGGAGTCCTGCACCTGCACGACCTCTGGAAGACGGAGATGATCTGAGTGGGGCCGGTCAATGGTCAGTAACGATGAGGCCCTGGCCCAGCGCTGCCGCGCCCTGAAGCTCATCCTGACCGACGTGGACGGAGTGATGACGGACGGGACGGTGCTCCTGCTTCCCGACGGTCAGGAGGCCAAGTCCTTCCACATCCGCGACGGGCTCGCCATCGTGATGGCCCGACGGGCGGGGCTTCTGACCGGGCTCCTCTCCGGGCGCGTCTCCGAGGCGGTGGCCCGGCGCGCGGCCGAGCTGGAGATGGCCGTGGTCCGGCAGGGCATTTCGAACAAGGGCGCCGCCCTCCGCGAGATCCTGGCCGAGCAGGGCCTGACCGCCCAAGAGGTGGCCTACATCGGCGACGACCTCAACGACCTGCCGGTCATGAACGCGGTGGCCCTGTCCGCCGCCCCCGCCGACGCCCCCTTCGAGGTGCGGGCCCAGGCCTTCATGATCATGGAGGCGAGGGGCGGCGGGGGCTGCCTGCGCGAGTTCGTGGAAGCGATCCTGCGCGCCCGGGGAGACTGGGAGCGCGCCGCGGCCGCGGTCGGCGTGCTCGCGCCTTGACGGACACCGCCCTCCTCGCGGTCCTGCTGGCCGGGATCGCGGGCGTGCTGGCGGGACGGGCTTGGGCCGCCGGTCGGCGGCGGGGCAACTCCCGGGGCCGGCCCGGCCTCCTCTCCTCCCCCCACTACACCCAGGGGTTGCACTACCTGGCCGCCGGTCAGCTCGAGCTCGCCATCAGCGAGCTGACCAAGGTGACCCGGGAGGACAAGGACGCGGTGGAGGTCCTGCAGGTGCTGGGCCATCTCCTCCGGGAGGCGGGACAGGTGGAGCGCGCCATCCACCTGGACCAGGACCTGCTCGCGCGGGGCGACCTGACCCGCGCGGAGCGGGCCCGCGCCCTGGCCAGCCTGGGCACCGACTTCCGCAAGGCGGGGTTTCTCGACCGGGCCACCCACACCTTCGGAGAGGCCCTCGCGGTGGACGCCAAGAACATCCACGCCCTCACCGGCCAGCAGAAGCTGCACGAGGAGCAGCGCCAGTGGCGCGAGGCTTACGAGGTCCAGACCCGGCTGGCCCGGTTGCGGAAGACGAACGACAGCCTCGTGCTGGGCTTCCTCCAGGCGGAAATGGGCCGGGAGGCGGCCGCCGCCGGCCACCCCGGGGAGGCCGAGAAGTCCTTCCAGACCGCCCTCTCCCTCGACCGCCGCGTCTTCCCCGCCTACCTCGGGCTCGCCGACCTCTGCGCGGCCAGCAACCCCCGCAAGGCGGCGGCCATCCTGGAGGACGCCATCCAGGCGGTGCCCGAGCGGGCCTACCTCACCTTTGACCGCCTCTCCCACGCCTACGCGGCCGCGGGTGAGCCCTCGGGTTTCACGACCCTCTGTGAGCGCATCATTGGTCAGGACCCCCAGGAGTGGCGGGGCCGCCTGGCCCTGGCCCGTCACCTGCGCGCCCAGGGGAAGACGGAGGAGGCCCTCGGCCTCCTCCTCCGCGCGGTCGAAGCCAACCCCCAGGTGCTGATCGTGCACCTGGAGGCCTGGCGGACGCTGCGCGCCCGCGGCTTGACCGAGGAGGCAGTCCGCTACGTCTCGGTGGCGGAGGAGTCCGTCTTCTACGCCGATCCCCACATCTGCACTGCCTGCCGCTACCGGGCGGACGACATGTTCTGGCGGTGCCCGCACTGCCACGAGTGGAACACCTTCGTGGAGGAGCGGCTGGGGCTGGCGGCGGGGACGCGCTAGCCCGGCGCCTCGGGGGCGGGGTGCTCGCGCCCCTGGAGGCCGGCCATGCCGTCCACGGCCTCGAGCAGGGGCGGGGGTACCGTCTCCCCGGACACCCCCGCAGCCAGGCCCACCAAGGCCCCCCCCAGATCCGCCCCTTCCCCCTGGCCGCCCAGGGCGGCGCGGGCGGCGCGCGGGTCCCGGGGATGCTCCCGGGCGGCGTCGAAGACCGCGTCGAGCGACGCGGACGGAGGGCCGCCACCCCACCGATCGGCCAGGGTGCGCCAGGAGGCTCGTCGGTTCCGAAGATCGTCGGGTAGACCGCCCGCGACCGCGGCCTCCTGGAGGGCCAGCGCGAACACGATGGCGGTGGCCAAGGAGTCCGGTTCCGAGTGGGTGAGGCGGGCAAGGGACGCGCTCGCCGCGGCCAGGAAGGGCGGGTCGGGGCCCCCGCGCGCGAGGGCCCACAGCACGACCGGCAGGGCCAGGGTGGCGGGACCGGGCGCGGGGTCGGGATGGCCGGCGGGGCAGCGATACCAAGCGTCCGGGCAGGGGGGCAGCAACCGTCGACCGATCCGTTCCATCTCGAGCCCGCCCGCGGAGGCGATCTCGGTCAGGAGGGTCAGGGGGTCGAGCCCGCGCGGGCCCGCGCTCGGCCCGTAAAGGAGGCCGCCCAGCCACCGCTCGCGGGGAACCTCCACGCGGAGGGGGCCAGCCGCGGCCAGGGCGCGGAGGTCGCGCAAGAGCGCGTCCGCGGCCCGGTTGGTGTCCGCCATCCTTCCTGACGTGTCCACCTCAAAATGGGCGAAGCGCCGCTTCTCCTCGATCGGCATCTGGGCGGCCAGGCGCGCCCGGGCTGAGGCTTCGTCCAGTCCGTCGCGCTCCCGGAGTCGACGGCGCTGCTCGGCCGGCGGGCAGTGCACCACCACCAGACGATCGAAGCGCAGGTGCACCCCCGCTTCCACGAGCAGGGCGCCATCGGTCACGAGCACGGGCCCGCGGGCGGCGGCGGCCCAGCGCGCCTCCTCCTGCCGGACCCGGGGGTGGACGATCGCGTTCAGGCGGGTGCGCACGCCGGCGTCCGCGAAGGCGATCATCCCCAGAGCCCTGCGGTCTATCCGCCCCTCGGAGTCCAGAACCGGCGGCCCGAAGGCGGCGCGGAGCTCGTCGTAGGCGGCCCCACCCGGGGCCATGACCGCGCGCGACACCTGGTCCAGGTCCAAGGTGTCGAGGCCGCCTTCCGCCAGCCGCTTCAGTACATGCGACTTCCCACAAGCTATGCCCCCGGTGAGGCCCACGCGAAGCATGGTCAGGAACACCCCCGCTCAGGGTTGCGCAGCCGCGGCCACCGTGTTCTTCATGAGCATCGCGATGGTGAGAGGACCGACCCCCCCCGGCACGGGGGTGAGGGCGGAGGCCACTTCGGCGACGGATGGGGCGTGCACATCGCCCACGAGGGCGTAGCCCTTCTTTGCGAACGCCGCCATCCTCGTCTCGTCAAGCAAATCGCGGGCCTGCGCCGGGTCATCCACCCGGTTCATCCCCACGTCCACGACCACCGCCCCCGGTTTCACGTGCGCGGCCCGAACCAGGCCCGCTCGACCCATCGCCGCCACCAGGATGTCCGCTTCCCGGGTGACGGCCGGGAGGTCGGGGGTGCGCGAGTGGCAGACGGTCACGGTAGCATCGGCGTGCATGAGGAGCAGAGCCATCGGCTTGCCCACGATGTCACTCCGTCCCAGGACCACGGCCCGCCGCCCGGAGACGACGATGCGGTTCCGGGCCAGAAGCTCCATGATTCCGGCCGGCGTGCAGGGAACGAAGCGGGGGCGCTTCTGGACGAGGCGGCCCACGTTCTGGGGGTGAAAGCCGTCCACGTCCTTGGCCGGGTCCACGAGGTCGAGGACCCGGAGGGTCTCCACTTGTGGAGGCAGCGGCAGCTGCACGAGGATCCCGTGGATGTCCGACCGCCGGTTGTAGTCCTCGACCACCCGGGCCACCTCGGCCGTGGAGGCGTTCACCGTGAGATGGCGCGTCTCGTGACGGATCCCCAGCTCCTCGCAGGAGCGGGTCTTGCTGCGCACGTAGATCGCGGAGGCGGGATCCTCCCCCACCAGGAGCACGCCCAGGCCCGGCCGGACCCCGCGCGCCTCCAGCGCGCGGATGCTCTCGCGAACCTCCTCGTTGATGGCCAGGGCGGTGGCTCGGCCGTCCAGGAGCATCGCGCTCATAGGGCCCGGGAGCGGTACCCCTCGAGCGCCGCCGCTCCCTCCCCCGTGCTCTCCGAGGGCAGAGCGAAGGAGGCCACCAGGTACACCGGGATCGAGGCCAGGAGGAGGGCGCTGAACCCCCAAGTCACGGAGACGGCCACGCTCAGGACAGGAGAGATGACGGAGAAGATGCCGTTGAGCCCCCAGGCCCAGGGAACGGAGGCGGGATCTTGCCTCTTGAGGCGGTCGAGACCCGTGGGGAAGAAGAACCCGAGGCACCAGCCGATGGGGGCGACCACGCTGCAAACGATGATGACCCGCACCCAAAACGGGAAGCCTACCCCCCCCGCCGGCCGCGTGAGCACCAGCGCATGCCCCAGCAGCAACAGGCCCGCCAAGCCGTAGCTCAGGTAGCGCAGTTCGCGGACTCTGGCCATGAGCCATCCCGAGGACAAGACGCCCAGACCCGTGCTCAGGAGGAGGACGGCCAGAACCACGGACAAAGCATAGTTCGGATGTCCCAGGAAGAGCCCGAACTTCTGAACGAGAGCGACCTCGATGGCCATGTAACCGAGGCCCAAGCCCCCAAAGAAGACACCATAACGGCCCGCCTGGGGCGTTTTGAGTCCCGCTCCCCCGAGCTCCCGGAGCGGCAGGTAGACGCAGGCTACCCCCACAAGCCCGGTGAAAACGAGCAGGAGGAGCAGGCCATACTCCATCACCGGGATGCTGGCCGCGACCACCGCGTCTTGGGGGAAGAGATGGCTCCAATAGGAGTACCGAAAGAAGAAGGGCCGGTCGTCGTCGACGGCACGCACGTCGAAGGGATAGACCTCGGTGAAAGCCGCTTCCCGCCTGGCGTCCCCCAGGGACAGGAAGGCCTGATAGAGATTCGCGCGCTGTTCGTTTAGGGCGGGCGCCGCGGACAGTCCGAAGAAGGGGCTGCGGCTCGCCCACGACTCCAGGCGCTGCAACTCGACGGGCAGGAGGGGCGTCCGCTTCACCAGCAAGGCCGAGAACAGTCCATCCCCGGAGGTCAGCATGGCAATGTGGTCGGCCGGCCGGCTGACCCCTGCCCCACGCAGAGCCCCCACCGCCGTGACCAGGGCACGAAGCATCTCCCGGGGCGGCCGATACTCGGTCCGCATCATGTTCATGATGCCGTCGTCACTCAGACGGGCCAAGTACCCGTCAAACGCTTCCTTCGTGTAGAGGTAGTTCTCAGAGAAGACGTGGGCCATGGCGGGAGTGCCGCTCACCGAATCCACTCCCGAGAGCTGGATGACGTCGAAGCGCTTCGGGGTGCTGGCCAGGAAGTTCCTTCCTTCGGCGCGGATCAGGCGAACCCGCGGATCTTCCGTCCAAGCCCGAAAGTAGTCGCGGTATCGGCGGGTCAGGATGTCCATGGTGGCGCCGTTCACCTCCACGCCCGTCACCTCCGCCGCGCCGGCATGAAGCGCGGTCAGGACGTCGAATCCCCCCCCTACGCCGATCACGAGCACCCGGGGGTGAGGGACGGAGGTCGCCTCGTAGGCCGCGGCGTAGAGCGTCTGCTCGATACCCGAGAGCGACGGCTTCCCGCCGTAGTCCACGGCGTAGGTGAACGCGGTGTTGTTCTGGGTAAGGATGTGGGTGAAGCGGGCCAAGAAGAGAGGGTCCGCTCCCACCAGGTAGGGCCATTGGACGGTGTCGGGGCTCGGAAAGGGAATGCGGGAGAGTTCGATGCGCGCCAAGGGATCCCACGCCGCGTACTCGAGGGCGAAGCCACCCGAGGGGTCCTTATCCAGGTCCAGAACGGATCCACGCGGATAGGCCATGTCAAAGACGCGGTCGCCGAAGAGCGCGCACAGCAAGACCGCGAGCAGGCTCAGAACCGCCGCCCCCCGGGCGACGCCGCGGCGAGGCCGGCTCAGCAGCCAGGCGCCGACCACCATCACCGCCCCCGCGAGCAAGCTCGCCCGTTCCACCCCCAGCCCGGAGATGGCGGGGATGACGGCGACCGCACCCGCGGCGGAACCCAAGAGGTCGTAGGCGTACACGCGGCCCACGGGCAGGTCGGGTGAGGCCAAGAGGACGCCAAGAACCAGGCCGCAGAAGCCGAAGGGAACCGCGTAGAGCAGGGCCAGAGGAATGAGCCCCATGAAGGAGACAAGGAACTCCCCTCGGGTGGGCGCCCATTGGGCACCCGCGGGGGCGCGGTAAAAAGCGGCGGTGACGGCGAGCAGCGTCAAGGCGAAGAGGGCCCCGGACAGCAGAATGACGTCCTCACGCTCCGCGAGAAGCCTTGCTCGAGCACGGCTCAGCACGGCCCCCGAACAGGCAAACCCGAGCATGGTCAAGGAAATCACCAGAAAGGCAAGATTGTTGGTGAGCTTCAACGAGACCATGCGGTGGACCAGGATCTGCGTGAAGAGGGCAACGAAGGCGGTGAGGAACGCGAGGGCGCAGGCTCGGGCGGTGGGATTCAATCGCATCCGCGGGCGATGATATCCGATCCCTCAAGGCCCGCGCGCGAGGATGGCCCGGGAAGGGGGCAGGGGGCCCTCCCCCTCCACCCGCGACCAGGGCGCGTAGGCCGCGCCCGCGGGAAGGCGCGGCAACGCCTCCGGCCAGTGCTCCAGTATCGAGAGCTCCCCCTCCTCCGTCAGGCGCACGACCAGCAACTCCTCGTAGCGATGGGCCGTGGGCCGCGAATTCCAAGCGCTCCAGAGGATGGACCAGGGGACGCATAGAACTCCTTGCGGCTGGAAATAGGCCGGGTACAGGAAGTCCTCCGCCCCCCAGACAAGGCCGGTGGCCTCTCCCGGGTAGAGGTACTCGACGGCATGGCGAAACGTGAAGGTGGCCCGCCAGGCCTTGGCCTCATCGATGAGGACAACGAGGGTGTGGGGTTTGAGGCGGGGGGCCGATCGGGTGAGCTGGGCCAGCGTCCGGTGCTGGACGGAGAAGCGGCTTCTGGACTCGTCCCACTCTTTCTGCATCGCCACCGTGCGCCCCGCGCCCACGGCCACGATCCAGGAGCCCAGAAGCAGGGCCCCCGCGGTACGCGCGCGGGCGGGCAGGAAGCTCACGGCCCCGCCCACCCCCGCGGCCAGGACCATCCCTATGCCGGGAGAGGACAGGACCTGGGTGCGCGCCGGGGTCAGGATCGACGGGCTGAGCATGAAGAGGCTGTAGCCGAGGAAGGCCAAGAGCAGCCCGAGCCCGAGCAGGCCCGCCAAGGGGGCGAGCGCCTCCCGGCCCTCGGGCGCGGCCCCGCCCAGGCGTCGGGCCAGGGCATAGGCGGCCGCGAAAACCACCACCGCGATGGGCACCGCCGGTACCGCCAGCTCCCGGACCGGACTGGTAACGAGGGGTAGCAGGTGTTGGCCGAAGAGCCGCAGCAAGCGCACGGCCACGTTTGCGGGGTTGAGATCGAGCCCGAGGGCCGAGCCCTGGTACGACCCCGGGCCCGAAGGCCGCAAGAAGGGGACCAGGACGAGAGCGACGTCGAGCAGGACCACCGCCTCCCATCCCGTCACCCAGCCCCAGAAGCGACGGGAGCGATCGGTGGTCATCCAGGCCAGCAGAAGCGGGGCGGCGGCAAGGAAGGGAACGACGCCTTCAATGCCGCGGGTGGTGACGAGGCCCACGAGGGCGCCCAGGGCTAGGAGGGGCACGCTCTGCCCGCTCCACGACTGCAAGAGAAGGAGGATCGCGAGCAGGGTCCCGAAGGCAAACCCGGAGTAACCGGTGAGGAGCACGGTATCCAGACGCAGGAAATCCAGGGGCGCCCAAACAACCGAGAAGACGCCGGCCAGGAAGGAGAGTAGCGGGTAGCGGGGAATGAGCAGTCGGCAGATCATGAAAACGAGACACCCGGACAGAGCCAGGTAGGTCGTTTCCGCCACATAGTAGGCGGCCAGATCATGCGGCCGGATCCTCACCCAGGGCAGCGTCCACAGGAAGACCCAGGGCCGGTTCGCGTAGGGTACGGAAAGGATGCCGCGGGAGACCAGGGAGATGATGAGCCACTCGTCGCTCCCCCCGAAGTTCGTGGCTCGGACCCAGCCGAACTGGGCCCAGAAATTGGCCACGATGCCCAGCAGGAGCCCGACTACGCTTGCCCCTGCCGGCGGCGCCCCCGGTCCGCTCCCCCGCGCGAGCGCCCCGAACAGGGTCATCCTCCCGCCTCCGGGGCCGTGAATTCCCGCCTCCGTCTCGCGGCCGCTCCCCGCCCCCGGCCAGACCCCTCTCCGCGCGAGCACCGCGTGAGGGGGAAACGAGCGAACGGAGTAAGCAAGCGGATCGGAAGGCGGACGTCGAGGCCGGCCGCCACCGGGTCACGAGGCCCCCCCTCGCCCGCGGTCAGGCGCCGGAGCCTCCCTCCTTGCCGGCAACAGGCGAGGTCGGCAGCGCCGTGCACTCCTTCGAGCACCATCCTCAGGCCCCCTCGGCAGTACGCCTACACCCGGCGGGGTGAGCTCGCCGGGCCTGACTCCTCATTCGCGGGGCCCCGGCCACGGATCCAAAGAAGAACGATGGCCAGGACGCCAAGCCCGGTCCCGGCCAGCCCCAGGTTCAGTGCGCGTGGGCGGTAGCGCAGCACGACCTCGTGGCCGCCGCCCGGGACGGGCACCGCCCGGTGCTTGCCGTTGGCCCGCCGCACTCTCACGGCACGACCGTCCACGGTCGCGACCCAGTCTCGGGCGAAGCTGTCCCGGGTCACGAGATAACCCCAGCCATCGCTCTGCGTGCGGTAGTGCTCCTCGCCGGGTACGACCGAGACCCGTGCGGCCGTGCCATTGCTGCACGTCGCTTCCCCTGGCTCTTCGAGAGCCACCTCCCGCGAGGGATCGAAGGCGGCCTCGAAGGGGGCGCTCGCCGCTTGTTCCGGTCCGAGCGCGGGGAGGACGCCGCAGGCCAGAAAGGCGCGCGGCCACGGCCGTTCGACTTCGTAAACGTGGATCCGGAGGCCGGGCGCCCCGACGGGGATGGCGGCGCGCAGCTTGAGTTCGGGATGCTCCAGGGGGTCGAGGCTCAGGATTCGCGTCACCGCCGCATTGCGGAGCCGGGGGAGAATTCCCGCTATCGCGCCGGGCGCATATTCCTCCGGTAGGAACTCCGGGGGCCGCAGCACGAAGGAGGTGAGGTCCTTGGCCTCCGGGCTCTCGACCTCGTCCAGGATGTTGTTATAGGGGGCGAGCAGTTGGCGGTTGATGAAGAACGAGGCCAGACCGCGCCCAAGGGAGCCCTGGTTCAGGAACAAGAGGAAGGCGGGGCTGTAGTCCACGCCGTAAGTGAAGACCCGCCCCCCATCCTGTCGGTTCAGGCCCTGGGCCGCCATCTCGGGCAGAGGGTCGAAGAACCGGGGTGTCGTCTGCGGGTTGAGCCCAGACCCCGCCTCGGCCATGTCGAGGACGAGCACAACCATCACCAAGGCCGTGGCCGGACGCGCCCGCATCCATCCCCTGCTAACCGCGACGGCGAGGCTCACCCCCAGCAGGGCGACCACCGCCACCCTCAGGCAGCCCACGGACAGGACCTGCCCCAAAACCACGCGAAATGAGGGTTCGATCCGGGCCCAGGCCCCCACCGGGTCCGGAAAGGCGAGGACGACCCCAGCCAAGGCGAGGACCAGCGTGGCCGCCAGCCCGGCCGCCCGGCCATACCGGCCCCATCCCTGACCTCGGGAGAGGCGGTCCGCCCCTAGACCCGCGAAGACCGAAACGACCAAATGGGGCAGGAGCAGGGCCTTGCTGGGGAACCGAAACGATCGAAGGAGGGGCAGGGCGGAGACCAAGGGAGCGAGCCCGCCCCGGGCGCCCAGAGCGTACCAGAGGCCCAGACCGGCTCCGCCGAGCAGGATCCACCGTCGCCGCTTCTCGAGGGCCGGGATTCCGCTCCAGGCCAAGGCCAAGGCATGGGGCCCCAGGTAAAGGCTCAGGAAGTAGGGGAATCCCTTAGTAAAGAAGTGGCCCCCCCACCAAGACTCGACGGGCGAGGAGAGAGAGCCGAAGAGTCCGGGGATGACCGCCTGCACCAGGCTCAGGGGGTGGGCTTCGTTGCCCAGAGCGACCTCGGGGGGAAAGCCGCCCCCGCGAACGGTCTCCGCGAGCATCCCCCCCACCAGAGCGACCGGGACCCCGGCCAGCAGCAGACCGACGAGAACGGCGGTGACCATCCGCCCCACCCCTGCCCGACCGCGCGAAGCGGCCAGGCCCAGGGCCAGCCCCAGAGCCAGACCTTGGACCACAAATTCGAGGGCGAGCGTGGTCAGGGAAACGCCCAGGGCGAGACCGGCCAGGGGGACCCAGCGGCCGCCGCGAGCGGCGGCCCGCCGAAAGGTCAGGGCAACCACCGGAGCCAGGGCGAGGGCCTGGAGAAACACGTAGAGGCTGAGGGAGGAGAGACAAAGACCCCCCAGGGCATAGACGGAGCCGGCCACGAACGCCCCCTTGCGGCTCGCCTTGAAGTCCCGCGCCAGCGCGTAACCGCAAAGGGCGGCCAGGGGCAACTGCAGGGTCAGCAGCCAGGACACGGCGGCCGGGCTCGGCCAGAGTACGTGGAGCAGGTCGAGAGGGTAGAAGACAGGCAAGGCGAAGGAACCCTCGTGAATGTAGGGGTTCCAGAGCGGCCATCGTCCGCCCGCCCA
Source organism: Vicinamibacteria bacterium (assembly GCA_035570235.1). Lineage (NCBI taxonomy): Bacteria > Pseudomonadati > Acidobacteriota > Vicinamibacteria > Vicinamibacteria bacterium. The sequence continues at coordinate 17,731 of DATMML010000127.1, forward strand.
CTCCCGCGCCGCGAAGAGCCGGAGTGGATAGAAGGTGACGCTGAAGTCGCGGAAGTAGTAGCAGCGGCCGGGCACGGCCGCGCCCAGGTCGGGCAGGAGCGCGATCAGACCGAGCAACCAGGGGAGCCAACGGTTCCCATCCTCGCCCGCGCCGACCTCGGATGCCGTGCCGCTCAAGAGGGAAGGGGCGGCTTGGCGCCGAGCCGGGGGTCAGGAAGCCGCGGGGACCACATTCTTGGCGAGCCGGTAACGCTCCATGAAGCGCGTGTCCACGCGCCCGGCTTGAAAGTCCGGGTCGTCCAAGATGCGCCGGTGCAGCGGGATGTTGGTCTTGATGCCCTCCACAACCATCAGCTCCAGGCAGCGGCGCATGCGGGCGATGGCCTCCTTGCGGTCTCGGCCGTGGGTCATGAGCTTGGCCACCAGGCTGTCGTAGTAGGGCGAGATCTCGCAGCCCTCGTGGGCGAAGGTGTCGATGCGGACCCCGGGGCCCCCGGGAACGTGGAAGTGGCGGATGATGCCGGGGGAAGGGACGAAGGTGAACGGGTCCTCCGCGTTGATGCGGCATTCGATGGCATGGCCACTAAAGGTCACGTCCTTCTGGGTAAAGGAGAGGGGGGCCCCCGCCGCCACGTGGATCTGCTCCTTGACGAGGTCCCGCCCGGTGATGAGCTCGGTGATGCCGTGCTCCACTTGGATTCGGGTGTTCATCTCCATGAAGTAGTAGTCCCCTTCCTCGTCGACCAGGAACTCCACCGTCCCCGCGCTCACGTACTGGACGGCGGCGGCCGCCTCGACCGCGGTGCGCCCCATCTTCCGGCGCAGCTTCTCGGAGACGACCGTGGAAGGGGCCTCTTCCAGGATCTTCTGGTGGCGGCGCTGGATCGAGCACTCCCGCTCCCCCAGGTGCACCACGTTGCTCTTGGTATCGGCCATGACCTGGATCTCGATGTGTCGGGGCCCTTCGATGTACTTCTCGACGTAGACATCGGGAACGCCGAAGGCCGCCGCGGCCTCCGCTTGGGCGGCGCGGAACGCCTGGGCCAAGTCGGCGGGGCTGCGGACGACGCGGATCCCCCGGCCCCCTCCCCCCGCCGAGGCCTTGAGGACGACGGGGAAGCCGACCTCCCGTGCCACCTTCACCGCTTTCTCTTCGTCCTCCAGCACTCCCACCGAGCCGGGGAGGACCTTCACCCCCGCCTTCATCATCGCCTTCCGCGCTCGGCTCTTGTCGCCCATGAGCCGGATGGCCTGGGGCCCGGGCCCGATGAACTTGATGTTGCAGGCCTCGCAGATCTCGGCCAGGTAGCTGGACTCGGACAAGAACCCGTAGCCGGGATGGATGGCGTCGGCCCCCGTTATTTCGGCGGCGCTGATGATGGCCGGGATGTTCAGGTACGAGTCGATGTTGCGCGCGGGTCCGATGCACACGGCCTGGTCGGCGAAGCGCACGTGGAGGCTGCCCTGGTCGGCCTCGGAGTAGACGGCCACGGTCTTGAGCCCGAGCTCCTTGCAGGCCCAAAGGACCCTGAGGGCGATCTCGCCCCGGTTGGCAATCAGTACCTTCTTGAACATGACTCGGAGCCGGGGCCGCCCGCGGCCGGGGCTGCCATGCTAGGGGGTGGGACGGATCGTGAACAACGAGTCGCCGTATTGGACGGGCTGGCCGTTCTCGGGATGGATGCGCAGGATCTCTCCCGTGATCTCCGCCTCGATCTCATTCATTAGCTTCATGGCTTCGATGATGCAGAGCACCTGCCCTACCTTCACTTGGTCCCCCACGTTCACGAAGGCCGCCGCGTTGGGGTCGGCAGCCCGGAAGAACGTGCCCACGATCGGGCTCTTGACGATGGTCCCATCGGAATCGGGGGCCGCCGTTTCCGGGGCGGCGGCGGGGGCCGGGGGAGCGGTGGCGCCCGGTACGAAGAAGGGCGGGGGAGAAGCGGGGGGAAGCCCGGGTCCCGTCGGTGCCGCGTGATTCCCGCGCGCCGCCTTGCACACGCGGAGCTTCATCCCGTCCTGCTCGAGCTCGAACTCCGCGATCTGCCGGTCCTCCAGGATCTGCAGGATTTCCTTGAGGTCGCTGAGGTCCAATCGCTCTCCTTTGGTCGGGGGGGTTCCTCTCGGTCTCGCGGAAAGCCCCATTATTTGCCCCCCCCGGCAATGTTGTCAAGGAACGGACGCGGGCGCGGCGTTACTGGAACTCGCTTTCGAGGCTGAGGCTGGCCAAGCGGAGGACGAAACGGGCGCGCCCGGTGAGGGCGCCCGGGGAAAGGGCGGCGAAGAGGAAGTAGTCGCGGGTGATCCCTACGAGGAGGGCGATCATCTTCTCCGTCACCACCGTGAGCTCCCGCAGCTCGCCCAGGCCGGTGTCGCTGGCGGTGGAGACGCTGGCGCGCAGAAGCGTGGTGTACTCCGCGGCCACCGCATCCAGGTTGGGGTCGGGCCGCACGGTCAGGCGCTCGATGGGGATGCCGTCGGTGCCCATGATCATTAGGACCTGGGTCTCCGGCACCCGCTCCGCGACCCCTCTCAAGACGTTTGCGAAAGCAGCCGCCACCCCTTACCCCCTCTTGATCGCCGCCAACATGTCCTCGAAGCGCGCGATCGTCTGCTCCAGGACGCGACGCCGCTCCGCCCGCGCGTCGGCGGTGGGCCCTCCGGATGTGGGCGGGCTCGCGCCGTGGGGAGCCCGGTCGACGGCGGTGATCTCCGCCAGCCGCGCCCGCAAGCGCTCGTTTTCCGGCTCCTTTTGCAGAAGCTCCTTGTAGACCTCCACGGCCTGCTCGGTGAAGCCCTGCTTGAAATAGAGCTCGGCCAGGGTCGAGGACGAAAGCCCCGGGGTCTCGGAGGGCGGCGGCGGGACTGGGGTTGGCTCGGGCTCGAAGATCAGGTCGGGCTCCCTCGGCGGGGGCAGCGGCTCCCGAGGGAAAGGAGCCACCACGGGGGGGGACACCGTCCGGGCCTCGGCCTCGCCCTGGTCGGTCAGCCGGCGCCCGGGGCTGGGCTCGGGGGCGAGGGGGGCCCCACCACGCGTCTCGAACGGCGCCTCCAGGTCGAAGCTCACTTCGGTCGCGGGGGTGAACGGGATATCCAGGGGCAGGGGGGGAGCGGGTGGGGGCTCGACCGCCCGCGGAGTCTCGAGCGGCGGGGCCGCGGGAGGGGGTGGGGGGGGAGGTGGCTCCGGTGGGGACGGCACCGCGGACGCCACGGGGCCGGGCGCCTCCGGCGCCGCTTCGAACGGCGCCTCCAGGTCGAAGCTCACCTCGCTCGGGGGCGTAAACGGCACCGGGGGCGGCGCCGGAGCGGATGTGGGCTCGGCCGCTCTCGGAGCCTCCATCGGCGGGGCCGCGGGCGGCAGCGGAGGCTCTTCCACCGGGGAGGGCTCGCGGGCGACCGGCGGGGCGGGCGCCTCGGCCATCGCGGTCGGCCCGGGAGGGAGGGGCGGCCGAGCGGCTGCCGGCGGAGGTGGGGGCGTAGCCTTGCGCAACGTGGGGGCGCCCAGCCTCTCTTCCAGGACACGGATCTGGCTCTCGACCTGTCGGTCCCCGGGAGCCAAGCGCAGCGTCGCGCGGTACTGCAACAACGCCGAACCGAGATCCCCCATGGCTTCCAGGGTCTCCCCCAAGAAGCGGCTGGCCAGGATGTTGTCGGGGGCGCCCCTCAAGACCGCCTCGAATTGGGCCCGGGCCCCGGCGAGGTCGCCCGTGTCTAGGTAAGCCCGCCCCAGGGTCATATGAGCGGAGGTGTAGGCCGGATGCTGGAGCAAGCCCGTGCGGGCCACGCGGATGGCATCCGAGAGCTCTCCCTCCTTGCGCAGTTCCTCCGCCAGCTGGGCGAACAGCCGGGAGCCCGGCTCTTTGTCCAGGCGCCTACGAAGCTCGTCGATGCGGGTGTTGTCGGCCACGGTCCCTCAGGGGCTTCCGCGCCCCGGACTGGCAAGCGGAGAGCGGCGCTGGGTCGAGGTCGCGGCTACGCTATCACGGAGGCCGGGAACGTTCAAAACACTGCGGAGCCGCGCGCCTCCTTCAGCGGCCGGGGCGGGCCGCCGGGCGTTCTTATTCCTGGAGGATCATGACGGTGCCAAAGAGCGCGTTATTCGCGTCGAAGCTGTACGGACGCGCTGCTATCGTCGCGAATGTGCCCCGGGCGGTGCCCGCGTTGTAGACGACCTGGGCCACGCCGTTGGTGTCCGTCGTCACGGAGACACCCGTTTGTAGGAGCCCCACCAGGATGCTGCCCGCTATGATGAATCCGTCCCCTCGCGCGAGCTGGACGAAGACAGCTTTGCCGGGGGCGGGAGCGCCGTTCTGATCCCTGAGCGTTATCCTCACGATGGACTGGCTGATGCCGTCGGCGTTCAGGACGTCGGGCGTCGCCGTCAGCTGGACGGAGAGACCCAGTTCGGAGGGCCCGACCAGGCCAGGAACGGAGACCCGGTCGAGCTTGTCACATCCGCTCAGCCCGAGGATCAGAGCAAGCGGCCACAGACGTCTTTGAGTGCTGGAAAGTCTCATGGCAGCCTCTCTCCCCTAGCCGGTTATCGCGCCCGGCGCGCAGGCGGTCAGCTTGTCCCCGAAATCGGAGAAATCGATCTGCAACCGCCCGGTGGCCGTCATCGTTTGACCAATCGTCGTCTCGGCATGGAGGGTGATCTGGGCAAAAACGGTCAGGACCGGGGCCCCACTGTTCCCCGCCGCGAGCTGGATGAGGGGGGGCTCCAGTTTGGCCTGCCGCCGGACCACTTCGATAGGGATGACTGCATTCCCCCCGGAGAGCACCTGCACCGTGACGTTCCCGCTGATCGCGTAGGGCACGTCCACGCCCTGCACTCCGCGGCCATCGGAGCGGAAGTACTGGACTTCGTACCGAGTGACGACGACGTCGCCCCGGAAGTCGAGGTTGGTGAGGTTCGGGTTCTTGAGGTGGTTCTCCACGCGGACACCGACGAGATCCGGACAGATGAAGGACAGCGGCGGCGTTGCAAGCTCCCCCGAGACGACATCCGAGTCGAGCTGGCCGCCGCCGTTAATGCTCGTGATGTTGAACAGAATCGGCGAGTTGCCATTGTTGGCGTAGTTGGGGTTGAGGTTGCAGGAGGTCATGGCCAGACCCCCCAGCGTGACCAGGGAAAGGGCGGGCAGCAGCTTCATTTGACTCCTCCGGAGCTCGCGCAGGGGCCGGGAGCACGGCGGGCGATCGGACCCCTCGCGCGGGGCTGGGTTCGTGGCGGGCAACATGACGTTCATGGCCATTACCCCTTCGTGATCCGAGGCGTGATGAAGAGGAGCAACTCGTTGTTGGTGGACGTTACGAAGCGGTTCCGGAAGAGGTAGCCCAAGAGCGGGATCTTGCTCAGGAACGGCGTCCTCTGTTGGTTCGTCTGCTCGTTGCTCTGGTAGATGCCACCCACGACCGCGGTGGACCCGTCTTTCACGAGGACGATGGTCTTGGCGGACTGCGTGTTGATGGGCGGAATCCCGTTCACCAGGTTGCTGAAGTCGGCGGCGTTGTTCTCCACCTCGAGGTTGAGGATCACGGTGCCGGCGTCGGTGATCTGGGGGGTCACTTTCAGGGTGAGCACCGCGTCCTTGAAGACCACGGTGACCGTGTTGTTGGCCACGGTCTGGATGGGGATCTGGACGCCCTGCTTGATCTCGGCCGCCTGATTGTTCTGGGTCGTGACCTTGGGCGTGGACAGGAGGCGACCCCGGCCTTGCCGCTCGAGGGCGGTCAGAGCCAGATCCAGGTTGAAACTGCCCAGGACGTTGCCCAGGGAGATGCCGATCGCGGAGTTGAACTGGGATGCGGGCAGGTTGACGGCGTACCCGCGGCCGGCGGTACCGATGCCCGCTTTGGATGCCTGGCCGCTCTGGTCCGCGGGCAGGCCGGAGCCCGGCACGGAGCCGCCGTTGAGGATGATCGAGTTGGGGAAGGCCACACCGGTCGTGTTGCCGAGGCGGGGGGAATACTCTTGGTTGAATCCCCACTGGATGCCGAGGTCACGCGTGAAGTTTCGGGTCGTGACCACGATCCGGGCTTCGATCTCGACCTGGGGCGTGGCTCGATCGAGCTCCGCGATCAGGTCCTTGGACTTCTCCACGTAGTTCGGGAGGTCCCGAATGATGATGGTGTTGGTACGGGTGTCGACGTTGATCTGACCGCGGGCTGAGAGGGCTCCCGCCTTCTTGATCACGTCCGACATCTCGCCGGCCTTCGCGTAGGAGATCCTCTTGGTGAAATCGATGAGGTCTCCAGCCAGAGCCTTCTCCTCCTGGAGCTTGCGCCGGTCTTGCTCTTCCTTCTGGAGGTCGGTGAGCTTGGCGATGCGAATGACGTTCTCCTCCAGGGTGTAGCCGAGCCCATTGGTCTTGAGGATCAGGTCCAGGGCCTGGTCCCAGGGCACCTCCGTGAGCTTGAGGGTGACCTTCCCGCTGACCCCGGGGTTCACGACCACGTTCAGCCCGCTGATGTCGGCGAAGAGCCGGAAGATGTCCTGGAGGTCGCCGTCCTTGAAGTCGAGGCTTATGGGGGGGCCGGTGAAGGTCTTGCCCGTCTGTCCGAGGGTCTGCCCCTCGAACGACTCCTTGGGCGGAATCTGGGGCTCGGGGAGGGCGGGCATGGTCAAAGCCGCGGGGGCGGGGCTGAGAGCCGCGGGCGCGGCCGCCACTACGGGCACGGGCACGGGGGCCGCCGCCGCCGGCTCGGGAGCCGTCCGCAGCGCCGCCAGCGGGGCGGGCGTCGGCTCTTGTCCACCTTCCCCGAACAGGATCTTTAGCCCGTCGGCGCCTTCAACGATCCGGTAGGGGGCCCGGGCGGAGAGGTCCAGGACCAGTCGGGCGACCTTCGGGGAGGCCGCGCTGAATTGGGCCAGGCGGACCTTGCGCACCGGCTTCTGGTTTACTTCCAAGGCCCGCACCGAGGCCCGGGCGGTCACATCCGGAAAGTCCACCACCAGCCGGTCGGGGTTGCCGAGGAAGAAGTCCTGATACTGCAGACGCCCGTTGGCGCGGACCGTGAAAACGAGCTGGCCAGCGTCCTCCGCCTGCGCGACCCCGAGGATCTGGGTGGCATGCGGGGCGTTCTTGGGCACCGCCTTCTCGGCGGCTGCGGCCTTCTCTGGGCGTGGTGCCGGTACCTTGTCCGCGCTCGGGGCCGGCGGCTCGTCCTTGGCCACCTCGACGACGGGGGCGGGTGCGGGCGCGGCTGCGGAGGGAGCCACGGGGGCGCTTTCGGGCGGCCGCGCGGAGGCGGTGGCCGTCGGGCGCTCAAAGACGAGGTTCAGGTCCTTGCCTCGCGAGAAGATCTGGTAGGGCACGAGGCTGGCCAGACGCACCTCCAGCCGGGCAAGGTTTCGCCCGTCCGCGCGGGCCAGGCTCGTGACCCGCAGCGACTCCACTTCCCGCGTTCCCACGCTGATGCGGGAGGGGATCTTTGAGGCGTCCACCTCCGGGACATCCACCACGAGGGTCAGAGGGTCGGGACTGTAGTAGGTGTAAGCCAGAGGACCCGTGCACACGATGATTAACCGTGTGGAATGGTCGTTGCTTTCCTGGCGAATGTCGGAAATGGCCGTCGGGGTGTGCTCCTGGGCCAGCGTGGGCTGAGCCCGCGCGGTCAGGATGACGGCCGCAAAAAGGGCTGACCCAGCGAGCTTCGCTTTCATTGCCTCGCCTCCTCGGACCCATACAGGCTCTTCTTCAGATCTCGCGTCTTCACCGGTGACAGGGGGTCGGTGACCTCCTGGCGGAAGCTCACGGAACTGGCATCCACCGCGGTGATTACGCCGTCGAACATCCGCTGGCCCACGGTGACGAAATAGGACTTGCCATCCGTGCCTAGAAAGATCGCGATGTACCCGGACCTCGACGCCACCCCGGCACCGCCCCCCGCGGTCTTGACGATGCCTTTCAGGGCGACCTCCTGGATCAGGAAGCCCTCCATGCCCGGCTTGCGCGTCTTGGGCCCGCGGTCGGCCGCCACCGGCTTCTGGAGGCTCACGAACGGGTCCCGGCGCCCCTGGGGGTTGTAAGTGAAACCTCCGGGGGGAGGCTCCAATTCCTGCTCGAGGATGCCTTTGATGACGTCCGGCCCCCCTTCCGCCTTGGGTGCCGGGGAGGGGGGGGCCTGGGCCGAGCTGGACACGGCCACCAGGAGGGCGGCCGCGAGCAGAAGGGGGAGCCTCATCATGGGGTTCCTCATCGGCCGGCCGGCCGCGGCGCCCCGGGCGGGGGCGCGGGTGGCGTCTCCACGTAGACAAACGTCGTCGCGACCGCGGAGGCGCCGATGGTGTTGGAGGCCGTCTGGTTCGGCTGGTTGTGGATCTTGATGCTACCCATGTTGACCAGCCGAGAGAGGCGGCTCACGCGGTCGAAGAACTGCCCGAGCATGTGGTAGGTGCCTTCCACGTCCACGTTGATGGGAACCTCCTGATAGAAGTCCTTGGTCACGGGCGTGGCGGGCGTGAACCTCCGGATGACGAGGTTCGACTGGGCGGCCAGGTACTGGACCCGCCGCATCAAGTCCGGGGTCTCCCTCTCCGGTGGGAGGATGCGCTTCAGGGTCTCCAGCTTGGCCTCAAGCAGTTGGACCTCGCGCTGGAACTCCTGGAGCTTGTTGGCCGTCACCTCGAGGGCCCGGATGTCCTTCTGGAGCTGTTCCAGCCGCGCTCGCTTGGCCTTCTCCTCGTCGAGCTTGTCGGAGTACCAGAAGTAATAGAACGCCCCGCCCATGAGGGCGGCCAGGAGCAGAGAAACCCCCAGTTGCCCGGCGAGTGGGAGCCTAGTGAGGCTGTTGTCCGCCATCGCGTTTCTCCCTCCTGCCTTAGGGTTTCTTGCCCGCTGCAGCGGGGGGCGGGGGCGCGGCCGCCGCGGCCGCGGCCGCCGCTCTCTGCTTGGCCGCTAGCTCGGGATCCAGGAACTGGCCCTGCAGGTTGAACTTGATGATGTTGTTGTTCTCGTCGCTGGAGACCAGGTCCATGGAGGGAAACCAGCCGCTTCTCTGGAGGGCACTGATGAAATCCGCCACCGAGGTCAAGCCGTTGCTCTCGCCAATCAGCGTCACCCGACCGGCGTTCTCGTCCAGGTTCGTGAGCCACACGAAGTCGGGCAGGGACTTGGAGATCTCGTCCAGCAGGTGGACGGGGCCCTTCTGCTCCGCCTTCAACCGCTCGATCAGATTCACCTTGTTTTCGAGCAGCGTCTTCTTGGCCTGGAAAGCATCCACCTGGACCTTGATGGCCTGGAGCTCCCGCTGGCGCTTTTCGTCGGCCGCGATCTTGGTGTCCAGGTCCTGGAGCACGGAGGTCTGGTACCACCAGGCCGCCGCGCAGGCGAAGGCCATGCCCCCCGCAAAAAGAGTGAGGAGGAGATAGGCCTGGAGAGCGCCCGGAGTGGAGGGCGCAGTCGCCTTCTTCTGCTTGGTCGGTCGATCCGGGGCGAGGAGGTTGACGCGGATCATCGGTCCCCCACCTTTCGCGCGGCCAGACCCACGGCGATGGCGGCCGAAGGACCCATCTCATTGATGAACTCGGGGTCGAAGTCCCGGGGGTTGTAGGTCACGCTGTTGAACGGGTTCAAAATCTCGACCCCAGCCTCGAAACGCTCCGCGAGCAAGTCCCTGAGCCCCTGGATCTTGGCCGTTCCCCCGGAGAGGAAGATCCGGTCGATTCGATCCTCCGAGCTCGTGGCCCGGAAGAAATCGAAGGTCTTCTGGATCTCGAGGGCAATGTTCTCCGAAACCGCCTGGATGATGGGGTGAAGGTTCTCGGGAGCGGCTCCCTCGACCCGGGCGCCCTTCTTCAGGGCCTCCGCCTGATCGAAGGAGAGGTTGAGCTCTTTCTGGATGGCGTCCGTGTACTGGTTGCCTCCGACCGCGATGTCACGGTTGAAGATGGAGGTGGCCCCTTTGACGATGTTGATGTTCATGATGGAAGCCCCGATGTTGAGCAGGGCGACCACCCGGCCGGGGTCGATACCGTAGTTGATTTCGTAGCAGTTCTGGAGGGCGAAGACGTCCACGTCGACGACCAGAGGAGACCGCCCGGCCTGGGAGATGGCCGAGGTGTAGTCGCTGATCTTGTCCTTCTTGACCGCGACCAGGAGCACGTCCATGTTACCCCCCGACCCTCCCCCGTCGATGACCTCGTAGTCGAGGGACACATCCTGGATGTCGAAGGGGATGTACTGCTCCGCCTCCCAGTGGATCGACTCCGCCAGCTCCTCCGTGCTCATCTGGGGCAGGCTGATCTTCTTGACGATCACCGCGTTGCCGGAAACACTCGTAGCCACTTCGTTGGTCTTGATCTTCTGGGAAGTGAAAAGGCGCTGAATGGCGTCGATGACCGCTCCCGAGTCCATGATGGCGCCGTCCACGATGGCCTCGGGGGGCAGGGCTTCGGTGCCGATGTTGATGAGCTGGTACTCATCGCCCCCTTTCCCGCCGGGTTTCAGTTCAACCGCCTTCACTGCGGAGGACCCAATGTCGACGCCAACAAGTCCCTTCCTTTTCCCGAACAGAGCCACGGGCGCCTCTCTCTCTTCTCGCTGCGGCTGGTCCCGACTCCGCCCCTCACCGGCACGCCCGGTTCCTGGAACGGCGCTAACGAATTAGAACCGAAGCTAGGCCCACACTTAGGAAAAATAGTTAAAGTGCTACCTGAAGCTAGCAAAGGGCACCTCCAATGTCAAGGGAAAAGTGAGGGTTCCGCCAGTAACTCATCAAGGGGACTGGACTCCGCGGGAAGTGGCCCCCGAGTGGCAGGTCGCAGCCCGCTTTCGCCCCTCGCGGCCTACGACGCGGCCGTGAGGAACGAAAGTCCTTTTACACGAGATGGTTGTGTTGGGAAGTGCCAACCATCACAGCGGGCAAGGGCCGCGAAAGCCCCGCCGGCTCTCACTTTTCGTGGCCTGGGGATGCGATTTGGCCGACCTCGGAGAAGCCTGTTCCCCTAGAAACGGATCTTGATGTTGGGATCGTCCTTGGCGTGGATGGTGTCGATGAACCGCACCTGGTGGGGCACGGTCGTCATGACCAGGCAGTGGGTGCGGATGCCTTCGCCGAAGAAACGGACGCCCCGCAAGAGGGAGCCGTCGGTCACGCCCGCAGCGGCGAAGACCACCGTCCGGCCGGGGGCCAGATCCTCGGTGCCGTAGACCCGCTGGAGGTCGAAGATCCCCATCTTCTTGAGCCGCTCCGCGTCTGCGGGCTTGGTCAAGACGAGCTTGCCCTGGATTTCGCCGTTCAGGCAGCGCATGGCCGCGGCCGTGAGCACGCCCTCCGGCGCCCCCCCCGTGCCCATCACCGCGTGCACGCCGGTACCCAGAAGGGCGGCCGTGATGCCCGCCGAAAGGTCACCGTCGCCGATGAGCCTTATGCGGGCTCCCGCCCTGCGAATCTCCGAGATCAGCTTCTCGTGCCGGGGCCGATCCAGGACGATGATGACCAAGTCGTTGACCGCCCGGTCCAGGCACCGGGCAATCGCCTTCAGGTTGTCCTCGACGGGTGCGTTGATGTCCACCTTTCCCTTCGAGGACGGCCCCACCACCAGCTTCTCCATGTAGATGTCAGGGGCGTTCAGGAGGCCCCCCTTCTCGGAGGCGGCGAGGACGGCGATGGCGTTGGGGGCCCCGGTCGCGCAGAGGTTGGTGCCCTCCAGGGGGTCCACGGCAATGTCCACCGGGGTCCCTCCGGCCTTCCCCACCTTCTCGCCGATGAACAGCATGGGGGCCTCGTCGCGCTCCCCCTCGCCGATCACGATCGTGCCCTCGATGTCGACGCTCTCCATCTCCTTGCGCATGGCCTCCACGGCCACCTGGTCGGCGTACTTGCGGTCGCCCTGGCCCATGGTGTGGGCCGCGGCGATAGCCGCACGCTCCACGACCCTCACGAACTCCAGGGGCAGATCGTCACGAATCATAGATGGGCTCCTTGGCTTTGCGGTCGGGTGGTCCTACTTGGTGGGGGCCGCTAACGAGAAGGCGGGTAGCTCGACGCGCCGCGGCCGATCCTGCCGGTAGCCGAGGGCGTAGTCCGCTTGCATGATCTTATGGATCTCGCGGGTGCCCTCGTAGATCACCGCGGCTTTGCTGTTTCGGAAGAAGCGCCCGGCCGGGTACTCGTCCGAAAAGCCGTTGCCACCGTGGATCTGGACGCAGTCGGAGGCCGCCCGCTCGCTCTTCACGGTGGCGAACCACTTGGCGAGCGAGGTCTCCCTGGTGTTGCGCTTGCCTTGGTTCTTGAGCCAGCCCGCGCGCAGCCAGAGGAGCCGGGCGGCGTCGTAGTCCGAGACCATCTCCGCGATCATCTCCTTCACGAGTTGGTGCTCGCCGATCGGTACCCCGAAGGTCTTCCGCTCCCGGGCATACTTCACGGAGGCGTCGAGGCAGGCCCGGATCAGCCCCGTGGCTCCGGCGGCTACCGTGTAGCGGCCGCTCTCGAGGGCGAACATGGCCACCCGGAAGCCCTCGCCCTCCCGGCCCAGCAGGTTCTCGGCGGGCACCTCCACCTCCGCCAGGTGGAAGCCCCCGGTGTTGCCGGCCAAGATCCCCCATTTCTCCTTCATGCTGTAGGAGGTGAAGCCCTTGAACCCACGCTCCACGATGAACGCGCTCAGGCCGCTGTGGTCGCGTTTCTTCTTCTTGTCCTGGTCGGTCCAGGCGATGACCAGGAAGTGGTCGGCCACGTCGGCCAGGCTGATCCAGGTCTTCTCGCCGTTCAAGACGTAGCGGTCGCCCCGACGGACCGCGGTGGTTTGGATCCCGACCGCGTCCGAGCCGGCGTTGGGCTCGGTGAGGCCATAGCTGGCGATCTTCTCCCCCTGGGCCTGGGGGAGGAGATACTTCCGCTTCTGCTCTTCCGTACCCCAGCACCAGAGGCTCATCGAGTTGAGGCCCACGTGCACGGATATGATCACGCGCAGGTGGGTGTCCACGTACTCGAGCTCCTCCGAAACGAGGCCGAGGCTGATGTAGTCCATCCCCGCTCCCCCGTACTCCTCGGGGATGCAGATCCCCAGGAGCTGGAGGTCGGCCATGTCCTTGAGGAACCTCCTCTCGAAGCGGTGTTCGCGGTCGAGGTCGTGGATCCGGGGGGCCACCTCCTTGCCCGCCCAGTCCCGGACCGTCTTTTCAACCGCCCTGTGCTCCTCCGACAGCTCGAAATCGATCATGAACGCGGCTCCTCGATTCGGTCCGGGGCCTCCGGCAGCTCCTCCGCGTCCTCGGGGAGGCCCACGCCCTCGGCAAGGACCCGGCGGGCAGCGGCTGCGTCCTCCACCGGGACCAGCACCCGCACCAAGGCAAAGGAGCGGACGCTCGGCAGCGGCTCCTGGCGGTAGCTCTGGTCCAGGACCCGGGCCTCCAGGCCCGCCTCCCGCAGCCGCAGGGCCATCAGCTCCGCCTCGTAGAGCTGTCCGGATTCCGCCACCGTGTCCCAACCCCCGTGCGACCCACCGGCTCCCGCCTCCGCCATCAGCGGTCCTTCCAGGCAGGCCGGCGCTTCTCCATGATGGCCCGCAGGCCCTCTTCGGCGTCCGCCGTCCCCATGAGCTGGTTCAAGTACACGTCCTCGGCGTGGCGCAAGGCCTCCGTGAAGGAGAGGTCCAGCCCCCCCACGATGGCCCGGCGGGTCAGCTGCACGACGGGGGCGCTCGACTCCTGGAAGCGCTGGATGAGGGCGCCCGCCTCCGCCTCCAGCTTGTCGTCCGGGCAGACCCGGGACACCAGGCCCAGACGCTCCGCGTCCCCCGCGGTCAGGCTAGCGCCCCCCATGATCATCTCCAGCGCCTTCTTCCGGCCCACCAGCCGGGGAAGGAGGGCAGCGGCCACGGTGTTGAACACTCCGCCCTTGATCTCGGGATGGCCGAACTTGGCGCTCTGGGCCGCCAGAACCATGTCGCAGCCCACGGCGAGGAGGCTGCCCGCGCCCAGGGCGGGGCCGCCCACGACGGCGAGCGTGGGCTTGTCGAGCTTGCCCAGGTTCTCGAAGATCCGCCCGAAGGCCTCGAGCATCATGTAGGCGCGGTCTCCCAGGTGATCCGCGAGCTCAAAACCGGCCGAGAAGTACTTCCCCGCGCCCACGAGCACGACCAGCTTCACGTCCCGCTGGTACTCCAACGACTCGAACGCGGTGTTGAGGTCCAGCATCATGTCGATGGAGAGGACATTGGCGGGGGGCCGGTTGAGGGTGATGCGGGAGATCCCCTGCACGGTGGCGAGCTGGATGAACTTGTAGCTCGTGTCCCGCGGGGGGGCGTAGATGTCGGAATCGTGGGGATCTTCCAGATCGTCGACCACTCAGGTCCCCTTTCTACCCGGTCACGGAGATTCGAAGGCCGCGGCCAGGCCCATGCCCCCGCTGACGCAGAGGGTGGCCAGGCCCCGGTGGGCCCGCCGGCGGGCCATCTCGTGGAGGAGCGTCACCGTGATGCGGGCGCCGGTGGCCCCGATGGGATGTCCGAGGGCGATGGCGCCTCCGTTCACGTTGAGGCGCTCGGAGTCAATCTTGAGCTCGCGGTCGCAGGCCAACACCTGGGCCGCGAAGGCCTCGTTGACCTCGACGAGGTCGAACCCGTCGAGACCCGTCGCGAGGCGCTCGAGGAGGCGACGGACCGCCGGCACCACCCCGATGCCCATCCGCCGCGGCTCCACGCCCGCCGAGGCGACCCCCAGGATCCGGGCCATGGGACTCACACCCAGAGCGACCGCGCGCTCGCGCGAGAGAAGGACCATGGCCGCCGCTCCGTCCGTGATCCCGGAGGAGTTGCCCGCGGTCACCGTACCCCCGTTGTCCGTGAAGACGGGGGCCAGGTTGGCCAGCGACTCCCGCGTGGTCTCCGGGCGCGGGTGCTCGTCCTGCCGAACCTCTTCTTCTCCCTTCCGGCCCGGGACCGCCACGGGAACGATCTCGGCTTCGAAGCGGCCCGTGCGCAGGGCGCGCCCGACCCGCTCCTGGCTGCGCAGGGCGAAGGCGTCCTGCTCCTCGCGGGAGATCCGGTAGTCGGCGGCCAGTCGCTCGGCGGTCTCCCCCATCAGCTGCTCGGCGAGCGGGCAGAGAAACCCGTCCTGGTACATCGCGTCCACCA
>DATMML010000128.1 GCA_035570235.1 Vicinamibacteria bacterium
GAGGTCGATGAAGGTCATGTGGTCGGCCAGCATGTGCATCCCCATCACGGTGTTGAAGGGGACGAGGCCGTGGGCGAGCAGCCAGTGCTGCTGGGTGAAGAGGCCGAGGTCCTTGCCCCCGCTCCCGAACTGCCAGTGGCGCTTCGCGGCCTGGAGGAAGAAGACCGCGGCCGCGGCCAGAAACGTGGCGGGCAAGACCCAGCGGGGGAGGGGGTGGACCTCCTCCCCCTCCTCCCCGAAGGGCCACGCCACGCAAGCGGCCAGGAGGGGAACGAGGAGGAAGAAGGTGGGCTCGGGGAGACGGCTCATCAGGAGGCCGGCCACGCCGGCCACCCCCGCCGCCACGGGATGCTCGAGGGCGGGGAGCCGCGGACGGAAGAGAGCCAGGAGAGCCGAGAGGACCGCTCCCCCGGCCAGGAGTGCCCACTCCCCCTCCGGCCACCGCGGGGTGAGAAGCCCTCCTGCCCCCAGCCCAAAGAGCGCGCCGATTGTCGCCGTCCGCGCCCTCTCCACTTAGCTGCCGCTGATGGTCATCTTCCGGATGCGGAGGGTGGGGGCGGCGCTCGCGCCCCGGAACTCGAGGTCGCTTCCCACCGCGTCCACGTCCTTGAGCATCGTCTTCAGGTTTCCCGCGATCGTGACCTCGTGCACGGGATGCACGAGCCGCCCCTTCTCGATCCAGTGGCCGACCGCTCCCTGGGAGTAGTCGCCGGACACGAGGTCCACGCCGAAGCCGATGAGGTCGGTCACGTACAGGCCCTTCTCGACACCCCCGAGGATCTCCTCCGGGGGCGTCACCCCCGCCTCGAAATAGAGGTTGCTGGCCCCCACCGAGGGTCCGCCCCCGATCCCGCGGCGCGCGGAGCCGGTCGAGCGGGCCCCGATCTTCCGCGCCGAATAGGAGTCGCAGAGGTAGTGCTTGAGGACCCCCCTCTCGAGGGGGACGTTCCGGCGGGTGGGCAACCCTTCCCCGTCGAAAGGCCGGGAGCCCAGGCCGCGCAGGCGCCGGCCGTCGTCGACGAGGGTGAGGAGGGGCGAGGCCACCGTCTCCCCGATCTTGTCTTTCAGGAAGGTGGCGTTGCGGAAGACGGAGTAGCCGGAGAGGGCGCTGAAGAGGGTGCCCAGGATCTCGGCCGCGGTCTCGGGGTCGAAGACCACCGGGACCTCGCAGGTGGGCACCTTGCGGGCCCCCAGCCGGCGCCGCGTCCGCTCCGCCGCCACCTCGCCCACGTGCTCGGGGGTCTCCAGATCGGAGAGCCCCCGCCCCGCGGTGTACCAGTAGTCGCGCTCCATCTGCCCGTCGCGTTGGGCTTGGGGCACGACGGAGAGGGAGACCGACGAGCTCCGGTAGCCGCCCCGGAACCCCAGGGTGTTGGCGAGCACCACGCTCCCCTCCCCGGAAGCGTAGGTGGCGCCCTGGGAGTTCGTGATCTCCGGAGAGGCGGCAAAGGCGGCGGCCTCCGCCCGCCGGGCCCGCTCGATCCGCTCCGGCGTCGGCAGGGCAGAGGGGGCGGGGTCGTAGAGGCCCAGCTCGATAGTGGACGCGGGGACGGTCTCCTCGGGCAGGCCGGCCGCGGGGTCCTCTCCCGTGACCTTGGCCATGGCCACCGTTTCCCGGACCAGGGTAGAGAGGGCGGGGGGCGAGAAGTCCGAGGTATAGGAAGATGCGGTCCGCTTTCCCACGAACACGCGGAGGCCGAGGGCCTTGCTCCCCGCCTCCTTGAGCGTCTCCACCTGGCCCTTGCGCACGGTGACGGAGAACTCGGTCCCCTCCGCGATCAGGAGGTCCGCGGCATCTGCCCCCGCGCCCTGGGCCTGCCGCAGAAGCGCCTCGGCGAGCGCTTGGTAGTCCATCGCCCCTCAGGCCTCCGTCGGTCGCGGGGCGAGCACGCGGTCGTAGAGGAGCATGAGCAGAGTGGACACGATTCCGACCACACCCACCACCACCCACATCTGGTGCGGGTTGGCGGAGCCGGGTCCCTGGATGTAGTAGGCCACCAGCTTGCCCCCGAGCGCTCCCGCAAAGAACGTCCCGATGGCGATGGGCAGGAAGGCGAAGCCCATGTAGGTCCCGACCTGGTTCTTGGGGGCGAGGTTGGCCACGTACTCGTAGTAGCGCGGGGCCTGGATGCCCTCCCCCAGGGCGAAGACCATGAGCCCGAAAGCGGCGGGGGCGATGGTGGGGGTGAGCTCCACGGGCGCCACGGGCAGGCCGAGAAGGGCCAGGAACCGCAGGACGAGGTTCATCACGAGCAGGACGGGCGCGGCCGCGACCTGGGCCCAGGCGGGAGGGGTCGCGATCATGCAGAACCAGGAGGCGCTGGCGAGGGCGAAACCCAGGGTCATGGCCGCGATGGGCTTGAGCCGCTTGGCGAGCGCGGTGGCGGCCACCGTGATCAGGATGATAGTCCAGGCGTCCACGGTTTCGATGAGCTCGAAGCGCTCGAACTTCAGGACGTCGCGGACGTAGAAGGGCAGCGAGTAGAAGACCTGCCAGAACATCACCCAGAACCCCGAGAAGATGACGAGGAAGGCCATGAAGCGGAGGTTCAGGAAGACGGTGAGCATGTCCGAGAGCACCTTGGCCAGCGAGGTCGGGGGCCGGGTCTCCGCGGGCTGGGTTGGCTCCCGGTAGAAGAGGAGGGTCGCGAGGAGGAGCAGAAAGCTCGTGGCCGAGGACATCACGAGCACGTAGGCGATGCCGAGGTTCTGGCGCACGGGCACGGCCAGGAAGGGGCCCACCGCCCCCCCCACGTTCACGAGCGTGTAGTAGATCGAGTAGCCGAGGGAGCGGGTCTCGCCGGTGGTGGTCCGGGCCACCGTCCCCACGATCGAGGGCTTGATGAGGGAGCCCCCGATGGCGGTGATCAGGAGGGCCAGGAGCATGTAGGTCCGGGCTCCCAGGGCCTGCACGATGGGCTGCCCGGCGGGGAGGCCGCCGAGCCCGATCAGGAAATAGCCCACGCAGAAGATCGCGAAGCAGAAACACAGGCTCTTCCGAAAGCCGTAGCGATCCACGACCGTCCCCGCCAGGATGGGCAGGAAGTAGAGGAGGGTGTTGAAGAAGCTTCCTACCAGCCAGCCCGCCGCTTCCGGTCCCAGGCCGACCGTCTCCGCCACGTAAACGGCCAGGACCGCCTTGCTCCCGTAGTAGGCGAAGCGCTCGAAGAGCTCGAGGACGTTCGCGATCCAGAAGGTGCGGCTGAAGCCCTGGCGAAGGGTGCCCAGAAGGGGGGTGAGGGTCAAGGAGTCCTCCCGCGATGGGGTCCGGGCATCTTTCCGGCTTGTGGCCCCCGCGTCAAGGGGGGCCGGGGGGGGGACGTCTCATCGGCGGGTCTTCTTGGCGCGGGGGCGCCGCGGCGCTGCCGCCGCCGGCTTTTCTGGAGCCTTCCCCTCCGTCCGCTCGATCTGGATCGTGCACTCGGTGAGGACCGCGGCCAGAGCGCCGATCGCGGCCAGGGCCGGTGCCGCGAGGGCGCCCACCACCCCCACCGTGAGGGGGAACTCGGCGACGCTCCGGCCCTGGTGCTGGATCACGATCCGGCGGACGTTCCCCTCGCGGACGAGGTCCTTGACCCTCTCGAGCAACTCTTCGCCCTCGACCTTCACGGACTCCCAGAGGGTCTTCTCCGCCATGCCCACCTCCGAACTACGTCCGCGTGCCCCCCACCGTGATCTCGGAGACCAGGATGGTGGGCAGCCCCACCCCCACCGGCACCGTCTGCCCGGCCTTGGAACAGACCCCCACCCCCTCGTCTAGCTTAAGGTCGTGGCCGATGCGGGTGACCTTGGTCAGGATGTCGGGCCCGTTGCCGATGAGGGTGGCCCCCACCACGGGAGAGCCGATCCTCCCGTCCTCGATCAGATAGGCCTCGGTGGCGGAGAAGACGAACTTGCCGCTCGTGATGTCCACCTGGCCGCCGCCGAAGTGCTTTGCGTAGAGGCCCCGGGGGACGGAGCGGATGATCTCCTCGGGATCGTCCTGACCCGCGAGCATGAAGGTGTTGGTCATGCGCGGGATGGGGATGGATCCGTAGCCCTGGCGCCGGCCGTTGCCGGTGGCGGGCATCTTCATGAGGCCGCTGTTCAAGCGGTCCTGCAGATACCCGCGCAGGACCCCGTTCTCGATCAGCACCGTCCGCCCGGGCACGTTCCCCTCGTCATCGATGTTGAGGCTGCCCCGGCGATTGGGCAGGGAGCCGTCGTCGATCACGGTCACCCCCTCCGCCGCCACCCGCTGGCCGATGCGCCCGGAGAAGGCGGAGGTGCCCTTGCGGTTGAAGTCGCCCTCCAGGCCGTGGCCCACCGCCTCGTGGAGGAGGATCCCCGGCCAGCCGGGAGCGAGCACCACCGGCATCGCCCCCGCGGGGGCCTCCCTGGCCCCCAGGAGGACGATGGCCATGCGGGCGGCCTCCCGCGCGAAGTACTCCGGCGGCCTCTCCGCGAAGAACTCTGGCCCCAGCCGCCCGCCCCCCCCCGCGCTGCCCTCGCGCCGCACCCCCTTCTCGGCCGCGATCACGGAGACGCGGATGGAGAACAGGGGCTGCACGTCCTCGGCCAGGATGCCCGCGGAGTTGGCGATGCGGACGCCCCGGGTCTCCTCGCCCAGGGAGACGATGACCTTGTCGACCCGCGGGTCATGGGCCCGCGCCGCCCGGTCCGCGCGCTCCACCAGAGCGATGCGCTCCGCGAGGGCGAGCCCCCCGATCGAGGACTCGCCGTAGCGGCGGCTGACGGGGGCGGGGGAAACGGCCTCCGGAGGCAGGGATCGTGGGCCGGAGGCGATGTGGGCCGCCGTCTCCGCGGCCCGGGCCATGGCCGGCCAAGACAGGTCGTCGGTGTAGGCGTAGCCGGTGCGTTCCCCCGCCACCACCCGCACCCCTAGGCCGCAGGTCACCCCCGCGGAGGCGGTACGGATGATCCCCTCCTCCAGGAGGAGCGACGAAGTGCGTTCGTGCTCGAAGTATAGGTCGGCGAAATCCCCCCCCCGCTCAAGGGCCAGGGACAAGAGCCGCTCCATTTCCAAGACCGGGACGTCGGCGGGGACCCGGGCGCGGTCATCGAGGCTCATGCGAGCACTATAGCAGGAGGCAGGCGCGGGCGACGGTCCCCGGTTTGTACCCGGAGCCGCCGCTAACTTAACATGGGTATTGCCCGGCGCGCGCAGAGGCGGAACCTCCGGGGCGCGCGCGTCGTACTTAAGAAGATAGCATCACGGAGGCTCCATGGCATCGAAACGGACGCGGATCCTTGCCGCCGCCGGGATGGTCCTGGTCCTGGGCGGGGTCGTGGGATTCAGCGTGGCCCGGGACAACCGCAGCAAGGTCCCGGTCCAGACCCAGAAGGTCGAGCGGCGTGACCTCGTCTCCATCGTTTCCGCTTCCGGCGAGGTCAGGCCGAAGCGCTACGTCAACATCGGGGCCAACCCCTCCGGCCGCATCATCCAACTCACGGTCAAGGAAGGGGACATGGTCAAGAAGGGCCAGGTCCTGGCCCGGATCGAGTCCACGCGCTTCGAGGCGGAGACCCGCCAGTCGGAGGCGGCGGTGCTCTCCGCGCGCGCGGACCTGGATCGGGCCCTGGCCGACGTGGACGTGGCCCAGCTGGCCTTCGACCGGACGAAGAAAATGTTCGCGGACAAGCTGGTCTCCGATCAGGTCATGGACCAGGCCCTGGCCGATCTGAAGATGAAGACCGCCAACGCGGAGTCCCTGAGGAAGAGGATCGCCCAGCTCCAGGCCCAGCTCGACTCCATCCGCGACGACCTCGACAAGACGACCGTCATCTGCCCCATGGACGGCATGGTCACGAGCCTCCCTAAGGAGGAGGGGGAAGTGGTGATCGGGGCCCAGAGCTTCAGCCCCACCGTGATCATGACCGTGGCCGACCTCTCGGTCATGGAGAGCGAGATCATGGTGGACGAGACCGACATCCGGAACGTGAAGCTGGGGCAGTCCGCGGAGGTCCGGGTGGATGCGCTAGAGGGGATCAAGATCAAAGGCGAGGTCACGGAGATCGGAGCCTCCGCCATTCCCCGGGGCTCCACCACCGCCACCTCCCAGGGCGCGGCCGGGGTGAGCACCGGGAACCAGGCCAAGGACTTCAAGGTCACGGTCACCCTGAAAGACCCCCCCTCGAGCCTGCGGCCGGGGTTGAACGCCACCGCCGACATCACCACCGCCCGCAAGGAGCGGGTGCTGGCCGTCCCCATCCAGTCGGTGGTGGTGCGGGAGCTGAACAAGGAAGGCAAGATCGCGGACCCCGCGGAGCCGCCCGCGGAGGGGGGCAATGCTGCCGTCCTCGTGACCAAGCCGCAAAAAGGGGAGGAGAAGGACGGGGTGTTCGTGGTCACCAAGGACGGGAAGGTCGCCTTCCGACCGGTCAAGACCGGCATCATCGGGGACACGGACATCGAGATCGTGGGGGGGGTGACGGAGGGGGAGGAGATCGTGTCCGGATCCTACAAGACCCTGCGCACCCTCAAGGATCAGGCTCGGGTCAAGGTCGAGGTCCCGAAGAAGTCATGAGCGCGGAGCCGATCGCCTTGTCCGACAGCGGCTCCCTCATCCGGGCCGAGGACCTCTGGCGCACCTACGCGATGGGGGCGGAGGAGATCCATGCCCTGCGCGGAGTGAGCTTCACCATCCAGAAGGGCGAGTACGTGGCGGTGATGGGGCCCTCGGGCTCGGGCAAGTCCACCCTCATGAACCTCATCGGCTGCCTGGACACCCCTTCCCGGGGAAGCTACGTCCTTCGCGGCAAGGTGGTGTCCGAGATGAACGACGACGAGCTGGCCGCGGTCCGGAACCGCGAGATCGGCTTCGTCTTCCAGACCTTCAACCTGCTCCCTCGGGCCACCGCCCTCCACAACGTGGAGCTGCCCCTGGTCTACGCGGGCGTGCCCAAGGAGGAGCGGATCGTTCTGGCCCGCCGCGCCCTGGAGATGGTGGACTTGGGCGACCGCGTGACCCACAAGCCCAACGAGCTCTCGGGGGGCCAGCGGCAGCGGGTGGCCATCGCCCGCGCCCTGGTCATGACGCCCTCGATCCTGCTCGCGGACGAGCCCACGGGCAACCTGGACACCGTCACCGGGGACGAGATCATGCGCCTCTTCGACAAGCTCCACGGGGACGGGAACACCATCATCCTGGTCACCCACGAGAAGGACATAGCGGACCACGCCCGCCGGACCATCCACATCCGCGACGGCCGCATCGAGAGCGACGTTCGAAACGCGGGGGGGTGAGGAGCCGAAGCCATGCCCTTCACCGAGGCCATCACCATCGCCCTGTCGTCCCTGCGCGCGAACAAGCTCCGCTCCTTCCTCACCGTCCTCGGCATCCTCATCGGGGTCTCCTCCGTGATCGCGGTGGTGGCCATCACGGACGGACTGGATCGCTACATCTCGGACAAGGTCCTGGAGCTGGGGAGCAAGAGCTTCAGCGTCCAGAAGATGCCCGACGTCATCACCAGCCGTGACCAATGGCGGGAGATGATGAAGCGGAAGGACTTGACCCTGGAGGACTACCAGGTCGTCAAGAAGGGGTGTATGGCCTGCTCCGAAGTGGGGGCCATGGTGGGCATGACCAGCAACGCCAAGTGGGGCCGTACGCTCCAGGACAACGTCCGCATCATCGGCATCACCGAGAACTTCCCCCGCATCGGCAGCGTCCGCGACATCGTTGTGGGGCGTCCACTGATCCCGGATGACATCGAGCAGGTCCGGCCGGTGGCGGTGATCGGCAGCGACCTCGTGGAAGCATTCTTCGGAGAGATGGAACCCCTGGGCAAGGAGATCCTGCTGAACGGCCGCCCCGTGAAGGTGGTGGGGGTGGCGGAGAAGAAAGGGACCATCTTCGGGCAGAGCCAGGACAACTTCGCCTGGATCCCCATCAGCACTTTCCGCAAGTTCTACGGATCCCGCCGCTCCGTCGAGATCCAGGCGGAAGCGTGGTCCATGTCTGACTTCGAGACGGCCCAGGACCAGGCGCGGGTGGCCATGCGGGTGCGCCGACACCTGGACTACGACAAGGCCGACGATTTCAGCGTGGAGACAGGTCAGAGCGTCATGGATCTCTGGGAGAGCGCCACCCGCGGGATCTACGTGGTGACCATCGTGGTCACCGCCATCAGCCTCCTCGTGGGCGGCATCGTGGTCATGAACATCATGCTCGTGTCGGTGACGGAGCGGATCCGGGAGATCGGGGTGAGAAAGGCCCTGGGCGCCCGGCGGCGGGACATCCTCCGGCAGTTCCTGGTCGAGTCGGTGATCCTCTCCGCCTTCGGGGGAGCCCTGGGCGTGCTGGGAGCCACCCTGGCCTCCAAGGGCCTGGCCCTGGTGCTCGGCAGCATCATGTCCGCGGATTTCTCCGCCCCCGTCCGCCTCTGGGCGGTGCTCCTCGCCCTTTTCGTCTCCAGCGTCGTGGGTCTGGTGGCGGGGATCTATCCGGCAAGCCGGGCCGCGGCCCTCGACCCCGTGGAAGCCCTGAGGAACGAATGAGTTCCGACCCCACCCTCCGGCGAAGGCTCATCGCGCGGTTCCCGATGGTTTTCGCGCTCGGAGAGGCGGTGGGCCTCGGCCTCCAGGCCATCCGCGCCTACAAGATGCGGGCCTTCCTCACTATCCTGGGCGTGGTCATGGGAATCATGACCGTCACCGGCATGAGCGCGATCGTGGCCGGCCTCAACGCCTCCATGGCCAAGCAGATCGAGGGCTTCGGCTCGGGCGTAATCTTCATTCGTCCCTGGGGGCCGGGGGAGAACGTGTCCGCCGACGAGAGGCGGCGCCGCAAGGGCCTCTCCGACGCTGAGGTCCACGCCGTCACCGAGCACTGCGTTACCTGTCAGGGCATCGCGCCCATGGAGATCCTGAACTTCGACGTCATCAAGTACGGGAACTACAAGCTCCAAGCCGCCAATCTCCTCGGGACCACTCCGGAGTTTGCCACCGTTCACGATGTGTTCGTGGAGAAGGGACGCTTCCTTTCTCCCTCCGACCTGAGCCGGGGGGCCCGGGTGGTGGTCATCGGCTACGACGTGGCGGAGGCGCTCTTCCCTTACGTCGATCCCCTGGACAAGGAGGTCTTGATCGACGGCCTGCGCTTCAAGGTCATTGGGGTGGTCGAGAAGAAGGGACGCTTCCTGGGCCTGAACCGGGACAACGACATGCTGCTGCCCTTAGGCTCCACCGGGAAGCGGGACAAGAACTTCAATTTCCTAGTCGCGGACGTGAAAGCGGTCTCCGCCAGCCAGATGGACAACGCGATCGAGGAGGTGCGGGAGATCCTGCGGCGTCAGCGCAAGCTCAAGTTCCTGGCCAAGGACACCTTCCGTCTCTTCACCCAGGACACGCTCACCGACCTCTACAAACAGTTCACGGGCGGGATCTACGTCGTGATGATCGCCATCTCTTCCATCGGCCTTCTGGTGGGGGGGGTGGGGGTCATGAACATCATGCTTGTCTCCGTGACCGAGCGGACGCGCGAGATCGGCGTGCGCAAGGCCCTGGGCGCCACGAGGCGCGACATCCGCTGGCAGTTCCTGACCGAGGCCATGACCCTCACGGGAGCGGGCGGTGTCCTTGGCATCCTCATCGGAGGTCTCGTGGCCTGGCTGATCGACACTTTTTCCCCCTTCCCCGCCGTCGTGCAGACCACGTGGGTGGTGATCGCGTTTCTGACCTCGGTGGTGGTGGGCCTGACCTTCGGCCTGTGGCCCGCGGCCAAGGCGGCCCGCCTGGATCCCATCGAGGCTCTCCGCTACGAGTGAGGAGGGCGGAATGCCCGAGGGGACACCCCCCGAGAGCGCGGCCGAGCCCGGCTTCGTCGAGAACCTAGCCCAGGTCTATTTTTCCCCCGGAGAGGCCTTCCTCGCCATCACCCGACGGCCCCGCTTCTGGCTGCCCTTAATCGCCTACCTGGCCCTCATGGCGGCCTTCACCGCCGTCTGGCTCCACCAGATGGAGCCGGCCCAGTTCCTGAGGAACCAGCTCGAGGAGTCGGGGAAGTGGGAGCGCATCCCGCCGGAGAGCCGCGACACCGCGCTGGCCATGCCAATCAAGCTATTCCCTGTCATCGCGTGGGTGGGCACCCTCCTGGGCGGGCCGCTGACGATCGTGGTCATGGCTGCCGTCCTACTCTTTGTCTTCCGCGTGATCTACACGGGCGAGGTCACATTCGCGCAGTCCATGGCGGTGGTGAGCTATAGCTTCCTGGCCACCCACCTCCTGACCACACCTCTCATCCTCTTAGTGATGGGCTTGAAGGGGGACTGGAACCTGAACCCCCAGGAGGCTCTCCAAGCCAACCCCACGCTCCTGCTCGAGCGGGCCGCGCTGGCGAAGCCGCTTTACGCTCTCGTGGGCAGCCTAGACCTCATCTCCTTCTGGCAGATGGGTCTCCTGGCGGTGGGCTTCGCCGTGGCCTCGCGGTGCAGCGTCAAGAAGGCCGTGTGGGGGGTGGTTGTGCCCTGGGCCCTCCTCGTCCTGGGCAAGGTCGTCCTGGCCGCCTTCTAGATCCTGGCTCGAGGGGCTCCCTCCCGACTGTTGACAGTGCAAGTTCCGCCCGAGGTCATGGGACGCGACTTGGCTGGCGTGCGTCTCGGGTCTCACACATGTCCTGGAGTGCAACCGGCACCCTCAAAGGGGTCCTACCGCTTAGGGCAGACTGCCATGTAGGCAGGTGAAGTCTCGGACCCCCGCCGGCCGCTCTTGAGCTCATCTGCGCAAACGTCGGCTCGGTCTGGCAGTGGTGTCGAGAGAAGCTTCGCGACGTTGAGCAGCCCTGGACCGAAGCCACCGTAACTGCTCCAGGGCTGCGCTCGGCGCCGTATCTCTGGTGCGTAGCTCTCGGTCCCAAGCCGAGCCGCCAGCTCAGCCGGGGTCTGGGCGCTTTTCTTCAGAGCGTAGCGGAAGGCCGAAGAAAGGGCGGGGCCGTACTTATCGAAGAGCAGATCGCGACCCCAGTATTGGACCCAAAGCGTCGCAACCCCGGCCGTGATCGCGGTCGCGAAAGAGGTCCCGTCGCCAATGTCGATATCCTCGCTGATCGTGCCGCCCTCGCTCTTCGTCTCCGATCTCCAGACGCCGAGGGCGGGAGCGGTGATGTCGACCTTCGGGCCGCGTGACGACTGGCTCCAGGGGGTGCCGAAGACGGTACTGCCGGCCACCGTGATCACGGAGGGATAGGAGCCGGGGAAGCTCACCGGATAGCTCTTGAAGAAGAGATCCTTCAGGAAAGTTGGCATGGGGTACTGTCCCGCGGCGGCCACGACAATGATTCCCTGCTGCTCGGCCTCGGCGATCACCTGTTGCAATTCGGCGTTGCTCTGCATGTCCTCCTTGCTCTCCGCGCAGACTCCGCCCATGCTGATCGAGATCACCTGGGCATGCTTCTCGATCGCGTGATACACGCCGGCGGCGAGGGACTTCACGCGGAGGTCAAAGGTGATGTCTCCGATCCCTTCGAACAGAGCCTTCGGGAAGCTCGGGAAGCCCAGCAGAATTCCATCGGTGACGCGGACGGGCACGACCTCCGCGCCGGGGACGATGCCCAGGACCTTGTCCTCCGCCTGAGGCGGGTTACATCCGGCCGGCAACACGTGGGGGCTCGCCAGCACCGTGCCTGTGCCCGTCCCGTGGGAGGGCTGTCGTGTCTCGCTGAAGAGAGGCACTCCGGGTAGGCCCGGTGGGGTGAGGGGGTCCCGCGGGTCCTGCCCGCAAGCGAAGTAGTCGTAACCCAGCTGGGGTTGCAGGGGTCCATGGGGGGACGCTCCATCTCGGTACTGGCAGTTGTCGGTGTAGCCGGTGTCCAAGTGGGCCACCCGCACGCCGTGACCCGGGTCTTCCCCCGGGCGCTGTTCTCGGGTTCGCTTGTCCCCCAGGAGCTTGAGGGCGCCCTCGTAGTCGATCTGCTTCAGCGACCACCGGGGGTCGTTCCGGGAGATGGCTTTCGCGGCCTCCTCGTCCGCGGACGGCTTGGGCGGGGGGGGCAGGGTCTGCTGCGCGGCCTCCCAGGCCACATTGAGTCGGTAGGGGAATCGCAAGCCGAGGCGCTCATGCTCTGCCTTGGCCGCGCTCAGTCCCTTGACGAGCTGGCTGAAACCCAGCTCGGTGGCCAAGCTTCCCAGGGGCGCACCCGCCTTTCTTGCCAGGCAGAGGAGATATTCCTGGGGCGGCTCCGGAGAAGGTGCGCCGGGCATGGCCAGCGCAGGGCCGGGCGCGGGGGCCGCTCGCCTCAAGGGAATGACGGCGGAAAGGCAGGGCTTGTCGGGCGAGCCCCCCAGGACCCGGCAGAGCTCTTGATTGGCGGCGTCGAGACCCTCGGGATTCTGCGCGGCTCCCAGGAGGGCATGTGCCTTCTTTGCTGATCGGAGCAGGGTCAGGGATGCCGCTGGTTCTGGTGGGCCCTTTCGCTGTGGTTCGCGCGCGATTTCATCCAGCACTCGGTCTTCAGGGAGAGCCACCCGAGGATCGGGAACGTACGTCAGCGAAGGGACAGCCGGCTCGCTGACGACCCCCGGCCGCTTGCACCCACAGCCGGGCAGATCAAGCATCCAGAGGAGGCAGATACCCAAGACCCCGAGTCTCACGACCCGCACATGACGTGGATAAGGCGTCACTCTCTCCCTCCAGAGTTCCGGAGCCTCGCGCTCCCTAAGGCTGCGGCGGCCGGTCGACCATCGACTGGATCCGCTTCTTCGTCTCGGGATGCAGCCGGACTTTCACGGCCTCCCGCAGCACGTTCTGGTGCTGGCGAGAAAGGTCACCGGAAGCCGCGACCGCCGTCGGATACGCCTGCGCGATCCCCGCCATGTCCTGGGGCGAGAGAACCGTGTTCTCGCCGCCGCTGCAGCAGAGGCTCGACGTCCCCTGCTGGCACATCCAGCTGTCAAAGGCGTACTTCATGATCGAACTCGGGTCGAAAGGCCCGAACGTGAAAGCATGCGAGTCGTTGTTCAGCTGGCGGAGATTGTGGTCCACCTGGGCCGACGGCCAGTTGTTCGGGGGTCCCCCCAGGACGGTGTAGATTCCCGGGCGCCGCCCCTGGGAGTCGGGGATGTACTGGCCGAAGGAATCTGTGGTCGGCACGTAGCCGGTGTCGTCCTGGTAGCGGAAGTCGCTGTCGCATCCCTGCGTCGGATGCTGGTGCTCGTGTTCAAAGCCAAGGGCATGGCCGAACTCGTGCAAGGCCACCGCCCTCCAATCGGCGGGTCGGCCGGAGTCGAAACCCTGGAGGTTGAGCGAGGCCTCTCCTGGCTTCGCCATCGAGCGGTCGATGCTGTCGGGTCCGACGAGGGACCAATAACCCTCCTGATCGAAGGAAACGCGGATGTCGGCCGTGTAGTCCGCGTCGGAAGGGGACCACTCCCGGTGCCTTCCCACCCCGGTATCCCATCCGAAGTCGAGCTTGACGTTCCCGTGACTCGTCCAGTCGGCGGTGGCATCGGCAATGTCCTTCCGCAACGCGGTGTCGCCGCCTCGGAAGGCCACCCTCAGGGTCTGGCCCTGCTTCCATCGCCCGAGTTGGCGGAAGACGAACTCGAACGTGGGTTGAGACGTTGCGGGCGGGCTTGCCGCGAGGAAGCGCGTTTTTGCTTCCAGCCGTGCTTGAATCCTATCTGGATAGCCTTCCAGGACTTTGTGTGTGATCTCGTCCGCCGCCAGGGGCGTCGAGACCAAGAGCAGCAGCGGCACCCGGAGACGAAGTTGCCGACAAAGGAATGGCTTCATAAGTCCCTCCCAAACGATGCGTTTCAAGTAACGATCTCAATGACTTCCCCAGGGAACTGGCCCGGCTCGGCTCTCTGCTCGATCGGCCTCAACGGGCCCGACGTCGGAGGGCACGGTCGTCACCGAAGAACCCACTTGGGTTCACAGGGGAGGGAAGGGGAGGGATTTCAGGAACGCTCGGAAGATACGCCTCAGGTGACTAAATTTCAAGCGTTTTCGTATTCTTGAAGCGAGAGATCTGTCGCTATTTTGTAGCAGATCTGGCGGGATGCCGTCCTTGCCGTGCGTTTTAAGCAAAATATCTTGACATTCTGCGGGCCGAGATATACGTTCTGGCCAAGCCTGCGTCTCCGATCCCCTCCTGCGGGCTCACTGCGAAGCCAAGGATTGCGGATCAATCGGTTCCACAGCGTTGACTCAGTCTCCAGGGCGTCGGATCTGTCGACCGGGGGGAGCATGTATCTCTCTTGGCTCGTGCTCCAAGGGCAGCCGTGGGGACGGCTTTCGGCCCCGCGCCGGGGCCGCGGAGTGCTCGCAGGACGGCGGAGCGCGCACGGAGGCGTGGAACGCTCAGCGCAAGCGCGGGTGAGGCAACTCATGGAAGCGCCCGTTGTAGCTCGCAACGATCATTGCTTGTCCAGAGCCTGGCCCGGGCTTTCGTCCAAGGCATTGGTATAGCGGAGGCTTGAATCATGGCCGCAGGAAAGGACCGGACGCCCAACTCCCGTTCCAAGTCTCGAGTGCCGCTTCCCGGCAGCGAGCGTACGCCACTGCGGGGCGCCAAACTCGTTGGCAAGGTCGACCCCGATTTGCGAATTGAGATTACGCTCCAACTGCGCCGTCGGCCCGGGAGCCAACTAGAGCAGAGAGTGAGCCAAATCGCCGCGCAGCGCCTCGACGAACGAAGGTACTTGACACGCGAGGAGTTGGGGCGGGTTGGCGGTGCCGACCAGGCTGATATCGCTGCCGTTGACAAGTTTGCCCATGAACACAGCCTCAGCGTTTCTGAGGCGAGCGTCCCAAGGCGAACCGTGAAGCTCGTGGGAAGAGTGGCCGACTTCAGCGCTGCCTTTGGCGTTAGCCTGAAGCGCTACCGAGCGGGCAGGGTCAGCTATCGGGGCCGCCGAGGCCCCATCTACATACCAAAGGACCTTGATGGAATCGTCGAGCGGGTTCTCGGCCTGGATGACCGTCCGGCGGTTGCGCCCCACTATCGAATCCTAAGGAAAGCCAAGAGACAGCCGACGAAAGGGCAGAAGAAACACGCCGGGGCCGGCGCCTTGCGCAGTTTCTCGCCGCTTGAGGTGGCAAAGCTCTACAACGTCCCCTCCGGCAGCGATGGCACCGGTCAAACCATTGCCCTCATCGAGCTGAACGACGTTGACAAACAAGGCGTCGCGACGGGTGTCGGTTTCAGCAAGACGGACCTTGATGCGTACTTTGCGGGGCTCGGGCTCGCTACCCCCAATGTCACCGCGGTTGGGGTGGACGGCGGGTCCAACGTTCCCGGGCCAGACCCCAACGGTGACGGTGAGGTCACACTCGACATTGAAGTTGCGGGAGCGGTCGCGCCGAAGGCGAACATTGCGGTCTATTTCGGCACCAACACGACCGACGGTTTCATCCAGGCCCTCACCTCGGCCATTCACGACGACGTCCGGAAGCCTTCGCTTGTTTCCATCAGCTGGGGTGGGCCGGAGGAGGCTTCCACGAAGCAGCTCCTCACGGGGCTCGATCAGGCGCTGCAGGAAGCAGCGGCGGTGGGCGTGACCGTGTGTTGTGCCGCCGGCGACAACGGCTCGGCCGACATGCAGCAAGGCGACTGGGATGGAGTGCCACACGCCGACTTCCCCGCCTCTAGCCCCTGGGCCCTTGGATGTGGCGGAACGACACTACAGACCACGGGCTCGGGCTTCGTCGAAACCGTCTGGAATGGGGGTCCAAACGGGGGGTCGACCGGCGGTGGTGTAAGCAACGTCTTTGCCAAACCAGCGTACCAAGCGAACGTGAACGTTCCTGTGCCCCAACAGAGCGGTGGAGGAAGAGGAGTTCCCGATGTTTCGGGCAACGCCGATCCAGCGACTGGATATCAGGTGCTCGTTCAGGGCAACTCGACGGTGGTCGGGGGAACCAGTGCCGTAGCGCCCCTCTGGGCGGCGATTCTGGCCCTCATTAACCAGCAACGGGCCGCCAAAGGCAAAGGGCCCCTGGGCTTCCTCAACCCGGTACTCTACGGGCTGGCCGGCACGGCCAACGCCTTCCACGATGTCGTGGATGGAAACAACGACATCTTTGGAACGCTTCATGGCAAGTACGCTGCCGGCCCGGGGTGGGATCCTTGTACCGGGCTCGGCACTCCAAATGGCAGGAACCTCGCGGCCGCTTTGTAGGCGGTTCGCCTGGCGCGGGCAGCCCCAGGGTGGCAACGGGTCGGGCTCCCCGGTTTGAGTGGCGGGCGGGCAAGATCGTCCACAGCGTCCGAGGGTATGCAGGGAGCGGCTCTGGGCGAAGTCGACGAGACGAATCCGGTGAGGGGGGAGCGGGGCGGAGGTGGCACTATCGTGGGCGGGAACGCGGGCCAGGCCCGCCTGTCACACCCGTCGTTCGGGGCAACGCCGCTGTTGAGTGACCTATGGTGACGGATTCGTCGTCCAGTCTTCCCGGAGATGCTGATCCGAACATGGCCGGTCCCCTGTCTCCCGACGATGTTGAACAACTGAAGAGGTTTCGCGCCAAATTCTTCCCGGACGCGCGTTTCGACGCCCAGGATACGTTCGCAAAGTGGCTCTTCGGCCTGACGACTGCGATCGGCGCGCTGGGCACCGGCTTCTCGAACGCGGCCTTCGCGAAACTCTCGAGCTGGGGCGTTTTCACGTATTCTCTCTCGGTTCTGGCCGCAGGCGCCGGATTGGCGTTCGCCGTCTTTGCGCTCGGAGTCGAACTCCCCGAGGCCGACTGGCACTCACTCAATGCCATGATCGCGGCCTTCCGAAAGCCGCTACGAGACAAGAAGTTCTGGCTGATCTGCGCGACCGTCGGACTCGGGATTTCGCTCATTTGCGCTGCGACCGCCGTCTTCCTGACCGCCATGCAGCGTCGTCCTTCTGAGAATCCGTCCGGAATAAG
Source organism: Vicinamibacteria bacterium (assembly GCA_035570235.1). Classification (NCBI taxonomy): domain Bacteria; kingdom Pseudomonadati; phylum Acidobacteriota; class Vicinamibacteria; species Vicinamibacteria bacterium. The sequence goes on from DATMML010000128.1 coordinate 16,856, forward strand.
CTTCCGACTGTCGGAGCGCACCCTCGAACCCGCTATCTCGCTTGTGGGTTTGTCTCCGGGTTCTCCCGCTGAACTCCAAGTCTTCGAGGAGATCTCAGGCCACTCAATCCTGGTTGGCGCATTCCGTCAAATCGCGGACGAGACCGGCCAAATCAGCCAAGAGGCTGCCGGATTCAAGCTCCATTCCGAAGCCCATTGTCTGAAGTTGGTACTCGCCTATGACCGGGACGAGCACCCCATCGTTGAGGAAAGAGAATTTGCTTTGTCTGCAGAGCCCGAGATCTCGAAGGATTCCTCAAGCGGCGGGGCGAACGCGGCCAAGGTCACCCCGGACGCTTCCCCGAAAGCGGGAGGTGAGAGAGCCGCACCGAAATGAACGCGGGGCCATGTAACTCGAGGGCCCATCTAGATCCCAGGAGGTGCTGAATGCCAGCCATTCGCAGGAAGACGAGAACCACACGACTGTCGCTGACGGGCGCCAAGGCGAAGCAACCGCTAGATCTCCTGCGCCCTGGAATGCCAGCCCTCGACTCCATCCACGACGATTCCGTGACGTTCAAGTCGAGGCCAAGGGGGCCCACGTATCGCATCCTGAAAACCACTGAGGTCGACTCCTACGAGACTACCCCGACCGCAATCGCGCTCGGAAAGGTACTCAAAGGCAAGAAAGCCCCCGCCCCCGCGGCGATTGCGGCCGCCGTGAAGACGCCGGCTCCGGGCGGCGAGAACTTCGCCGGAACGGCGCGGAAGGCCGCCAAGCTGTCGATCGCTAACGCTCCCACCGAGAACTTCAACGACCTAAGCAAGTTGATCGCCTCCCTGCCCTCCGTGGAGGCAATGGTCAAGCTGAACATCCCGACGACCGCAAATTCGGATCGGGTCCAGCAAGAAAAGCGCAACGTTCACGTGAGTGGGTTCCTGTTCGCCGCCAGCCGGGAAGCAGACAATGACTTCCACCTCATCGTTGGGCGCGACCCGAAGGCCGGGCAGGAAATGTACATGACCATGGAGTTGTCGGGCTTGCCTCCCGCCAATAGCCCCGCGTTCGGAGCTCTAAACGCGGCCCGGACTGCCTACAAGCAATTCTTTGGCACTAAGAACCTGCCCGGCGCTGGTTACAACTTCTATCAGCCCCCGATTCCGGTTCAAATTGATGGCTCGCTCTTCTTCGACGCCACCCACAGTACGGGACAAGCGCCGGGGCCGCCCAGCTTAAAGAGCCGCATGCCAACCATCTTCGAGGTTCACCCGATCACGAAGATCAAGCTCGGCCCGTAGCGGGTAGGTTGGGGTCTACTCCACGCATCGACTAACGACACATGCCGAGGTCACGAAAAAAGAGGTCGAAACGACCCGTAGCGAAGGGTGGCCCCGGCCGTCCTCAGCTTCGCAGAGGATTGCCCGCTCCAGATAGCGTTCAGGAGGTGGTGGATTTCGTCTCGCCGCAGGGAGTCCCTTACAAGATTCTGAAAACGACGGAAGTGGATGCATACGATCCGCCGCTGCGGGTGCCCAAGAAACGCACGAAGCGAGTTTCGTCCTAAAGGTGCCTGAGTCCCACATGGAACCATTCCTTGATTTCGGCCTCTTTGAAGTTCTGGCTGCAGTCGGCCTCGTCAGCCTCGGCAAGAGAATCCTGCGGACCCTCCGGCAGTGGTGGTCGTCTCCGCCCGCGTGCTCAAACGTCAGCGGGGCGGTAGCGGCCGCCATGCCGAGTAGAACGCTAGAGATGTCACTCGACGATTCACACGCAAGCGTCTTGGTTCCACCTCAGCACGCGACTGGCCCCGAAATGCCGAAGGACCCTACCCCAAGCTCGATTGCGTACGTGCCGAACGACCCTGGCGCTCCAAACAAGCCGACCCACCCCCTGCTCCGCTGACGAGGCTCCGGCTCTCGCGAACCAGTGGTCCGCGGCTGTACGCCGAACAGTCTTCGCCAGCCGGCAAACTGGGCAGCGAAGTGGAAGGAGTTATCGGTGTCCGCCAAGTTGGAGCGGACCTGAACCCCGCCAAATCAAGGGGAACGTTGCCCGCGATGAGTAGGGAAGAGGCGTTCGTCATCCCTTGCTCGGTCGGGAGGCGCTATCTCCTGAAGATGGATAGCCGGCCTGTCCCCTTCATTCCCCCCCTGTCGTACACTCACCCACTTCTGTCACTCGATAAAATCCAAACCGACAAATGGGTCTCCTTGAGGTACCGTGCTGGGACACGCCGGGGGAAGATGTAAGGCCTTACTGGACAGACAGCTAGCCGTCCCCCTCGCCCTAGGCGGCTAGAGTTGCCGCATGGTACACCGCTTGCTCAAACCAGGCTCTCGAGGAGGACTGCCTATGAGCGCGCTCGGCGACCCGCTTGTGCTCCTGCCACTCGCGAGCACCGACACCCCGGGTTTCCGTGTCTTCAAGAATACGGGAGCCCTCTATTCGGTGCGGCTTTGGGGACCCCTCGGTCCGCTTTGGACGGGCAGATTCACGATGGGTCTGTCGCGATTGGGCTTCGACATTCGGCGTGGGTTCGCCCGGCAGGACCCCTCGGGTCCTTGGGTCGCCGAGTTCTTGATCACGCCGACGGGAAGCGCACCTGAACCCGGCACGATCGACTACCTCGGCCTCGCGGCCGAACCGCACCCCCTGAGCGACGCCGAGCCCGACATCAACGCGTCCACCGTGGAGTTGAACCACTACGCACTGGACGGCTCGCCGGACCAGGGCTCTACCCTCTACCTCGAGGTGCGAGGCCCTGACCGTGTGGGCTTCCTGGGTAGCCTGCTCCGCTCGCTCGCCCAGCTCGCCTTGCTTCCGAAGGAGATGACGATCGAAACCCACGCCGGAGAGGTCTTCGACCGCTTTTCCTTGCAGTCGGTGGGCGGTCGTGTGCCTTCCGATGCGGCCAGACAGGCGCTTGCTCGCGCGCTAGACACCCTGATCCGCCGTCGGCTCCCTATCCCAAGGGTGCTCCCTTCCCAGCTCTAGCCCAGAGGCGCCACGACCAACTTGCTAGCCGGGCGGTGGCCGGGATATCATTCGATTTTGCCGTGCGCCCCTAGCTCAGCTGGATAGAGCAACAGACTACGAATCTGTAGGTCGGGCGTTCGAATCGCCCGGGGCGCACCA
>DATMML010000129.1 GCA_035570235.1 Vicinamibacteria bacterium
CGAGACCGTGTCATGCCCGGGCTCGAGGGTAATTTGCTTGCCGCTTTCGTCCCAGCCGAGCTTCTCGTCATTGCCGATGATCAGGATCTGGCCGAGGGCCGGGTTCAAGGCAGAGCCTATCAGTCCGCCGACCAGCGCCGCGGCCGCCGCGCTTGCCGTAAAACCATAGGAACGCATCCTCCCCTCCATCCGCGCTATCGGTGCCTCGCCGATGCTGCCCCGACGGTAGCTTCAGCACAAGCTGCGGCTGAACACGTTAGCGTGCTCACGCCAACGCGACCCGACTGGGATATGATAGGATATCCAAACAAGGAGGATAGCCTGTCGCAAGTCACCATTGGCAAGTGGGGAAAAAGCCTAGCCATTCGCCTCCCGGGCGAGAGATTGTGAAGGCCGCTGGGCTCAGCAATGGCGAGCGTCTCGAAATCGAAACGCATGACGGGGAAATCGTCATCCGCCGTGCGGTTCCGCGTTTCACCTTGGAGGAGCTGTTTCGCGGGAGGAGCCCGGCAGAGTGGCGAGCGGCCTATGCCGGAGCCTTTGATTGGGGGTCCTGATGTCGGTCGCGAAATCGTCGAGGAATGACGGCTTCGGAATATTTGCCCGACACGGGCGATCTGATCTGGACGGATTTCGACCCGACCAAAGGCCGGGAGCAGGCCGGTCAGCGCCCGGCCCTTGTGGTTTCTCCCGCCACCTTTACCCGAGAACACCGGCCTGGCGATCGTCTGCCCGATTACGTCGCGCGTGCGGCCGTTCCCGACCAGCGTCGTTCTACCTTCGAGATTGCCGATCGCCGGCGAAATCCTGACCAGCCACATCCGCAGCATCGATACTCAGGCCCGGCCAATTCGCTATGCCGGCGTCGCCGTCTCGCGCGAAATCGCGCGGCTGGTCCGGGCGAAACTCAATACTTTCATCATGATTTGAGAGTGCGGCCGCGACCCGGCGAAGGCAGATGTCGCCGCCGGTGCTCAGAACCGCGCGCCGGCAATCGGAGGCCGGCGACTTCGTTGCCGTCGGCGTCTACGGCGCACACTCGCTTGACGCGCCGCTGCTTGGCAGGCCGCTGGATTTTCTCCGGAAGTCATGAGCACGCCGGGGGCGCCTTCGCTGATCCGGTCTTCAGCGAGTCGAACTTCTCCACGTATTGCAAGACCACCCACACGTAGGCAGCGTGGCTCCACGTGAGCGGGGAGACCGAAAGAGGATAACCCTTTACGGGGTGCACCTGTTCCGCAAGAACCCCCGACGGGAGCGCATTCTTGGCGCACCACTCGAGGCAAGGCAAAGCTTCGTGAAGCTCCTCGAAATTCCCAGCACGAGCGACCAGGTATTCCCCCAGCCAGAGCATCGAGATGAACCAGGGGTTCCCGGGAACACTCTCCGGAACGTCGTCTTCCCGCTGATAACGATCGTTCTGATACCGCGCGAGGCCTCCGATCGGCGTCTCGAGCGTCAATTGCCGCCGCACCGCCTCCACCGTTGCAACGATCCGCGGATCGTCCAGAGGGAGCGCGCCGAGCGTCGCCAGCCCCAGGAGGCTGACGTCGATCACCTCGTCGAGTTCGTAGCCCGCTTCGTTCCGGTAGCCTGAGCGCGCGTACCGCTGGTGACCTGCGTGGAACAGGTGCTTCACTACGCCCGCCGCCATCTGATCGGCCACCGTGTCATAGGTCTCGGCTCGGGCAGCATCCTGAAACACTCTCGCGAAGTTCGCCGCCCCTCGAAGGCCGGCGATCACTGCGGCGACCGTGTACGAGTGGACTCCGTAGCGCTCCTCCCAGAGGTCGTAAGAGGGGATGGGCAGTTGCGTGTCGGAATCGCGATGCGCCACCAGAAAGTCTGCGGACTTCAGAATGAGCGTCTCGTAGAGGGACCGGATGAACTCCAGGTCCCTCGAGGACTTGTAGTGAAGCCAGAGCGCCCAGAGAATCAGGGCGGTCGAGTCTTCCTGGATGGGCAGCACCTCCTTCCCGTCCCGCAGCCACGCGTGCCAGTTGCTGGCCATCGATCCATCCGGGATGTAGTGCTGAAAGAGGTATCCCTCCTCGGACAACGCCCCGCGGCAGAACTCGAAAAACTTCCGGCACAGCTCCGAGTAGCCGGCCTTCTCGAGCGCGGCGGCGGTGAATGCCCCGTCGCGGCCCCACATATAGGAGTACGTATCTCCCCCGAAACGCTCGATGTCCGAGTCGTTCGCGGCGATGATCGCCCCTCGGTTGTCGATCTGGGTTCTCAAGATGAGAAGGCTGCGATTGAAGACGTCCGCAACAGAACTCGGCAGATCTCCAAAGGATCGTGGTTCCTTTCGGACCCATGCCTGCCAGTAGTCCGACGTTCGGCGGATCAACTCGGAGGGTGTCTTCTCGCAAAGGACCCCGTTGATGCGGACAACTTCTTCGTAGCACCGGCCGGCAACCAGCCAGTAGAAGGCCGAGCCCGATCCTCCGGCAGGGACGTGCACCCGCATACCGACTGTCGACTCCGCACGTCCCCAGGAGACCGGACACCTGCTGAGTTCTCCGTCTTTGGCCTCCTTCCAGGATGGCTCCCTTCCGGGCCCCTCCTTGACGCCGCAAGAGAAGTAATCGGCCACCAACTCTTTGGAATTGCGGCAATTGACGAGGAAGTAACGATTCCTCTCGTAGTGGATGACGGACCCGGTGCGAGGATCGTAGTACGCCGTGTCCCCGACTTCGTTGCCGTAGAGGTGAAAGTCCTGGTTGAAGAAGAGCTTGACCTCGCGCGCTCTCCCTTGCAGGTCGATGACCTCAATTCGCCTGACGTAGACGTCGAGAT
>DATMML010000130.1 GCA_035570235.1 Vicinamibacteria bacterium
CTTGTCTCCAGCGTCACCGGAACTCACCCCGCCTCGCCATCGTCCACTCGACTCCAGGAAAAGGCCGCGCCCAAAGCCAGGCCCAGCTTCCATCTCGCTTCGGCGGAAGCCGATTGCTCCGCACGCCAAGTGCCGCTTTGCGATCCTCGGCGGTCGCGCCGGGCCTTGTCACTCGCCGCCGAGGCGGATCCTAGCTCATGCGCGAGTTTGCTGACAAACTGATGATCCGACAACTGATGATCCGACTGCCGGCGAGAGGAGGAGAAGGCCGCTCCGCCGCTGGTCTGACGAAGCGCGCGGTCATGAGTGAAGCGGGCTGCCGGGGGTAAGCGTTGATGAAGCGGGCCGTGGTCTTTGCGTGTGCTCTGCTCGTGCTTACGGGCCCGTTCGGGGTCTGGACATCTACGTCCGTAGCGAGCTTCTTCCGCTTCCTCCTGGCATTCGTGATCTTGATTGTGCTTCCCGGGCTTCTCATTACAGGGTTTCTCCGGTTGCGCGTTGAACCCCTGGAGCAGTGGATGCTCGCGCTCCTTCTCGGGATGCTCTCGGCGTCCTCGATCTATTGGATCACGTCCTGGTCCCCCTGGCCCCATCTCTTCTGGGTCTGGCCCGTCGGGGTGGGGGCTTTGATCGTCCGGTGGCGCCGGGCGCTCCGGGAGGGCCTTCTGGACCGAATGGACCCGTCCCATGTCCTGTTGGCCACGGCCATCGCGGCGACGCTCGCCCCTCTCCTGGCCGGGCCCGTCTCTTATTGGACCCTGAGCCTTAGGCCTGACGGACAGATGCTGCGGCCGATGCCCGACGTCGAATTCCACCTTGCCATCGTCCGCGAGCTGATGCACACGGTCCCGCCCCAGACGCCCTTCGTAGCGGGCATACCACTCCGGTATCACTACGGGGCTGATCTGACCGCGGCCCTTCTGGCCCGGACGGCGATGCTCGACCCCGCCGACGTGGTCGTGCGCTTTCTTCCCCCCGTGTTGCTGATCCAGGCGACCCTGTCGGTGTTCTGCCTTGCTCGCCTCTGGATCGGATCGGGCGCCGTGGCGGCCTTGGTCGCGGGGCTCACGGTGCTGGGCGGGGATCTGACCTGGGTCGTTGGTGCCCTCTGTCCGGGGGTCAGTTCCTGGGATTTCGGAGTCTTTCAGGCACCAACGTTCTACTCCTTGTACACGGCCAACCCCATGCTCCCCGCCCTGGGGCTTCTCTTTGGGGGCTTGTTCGCTCTCGTAAAAGCCTGCCGTGAACGCCGGTTGGCGTGGGTTGTGGTCGCCGTCGTGCTGTTCGCCGCGCTCATGGAGTTCAAGGTTTTCACCGGGCTACACGCGGCGGTGGCGCTCGCCGTCACGGGAATCTGGGCCCGGTGGCGGGGACTCGATCTGACCCTGGCGAAGATCGCGATCCCGGTGGGGATAGTGGCCTGCGGTTCCCTGGTGATGCTTGGGGTGGGGAGCCAGGCTTCGCTCCAAGTACTCCGCTTCGCACCCCTCCATCTGCTCGAGACAACCGCCGACAGGGTGTGCTTTCTCCCCGGTACCTCGGCGGGGGCGGTGTGGAATCCCTTGACTCGACTCGCGTTGCTTCTGGGCATGGTCCTTCCCGTCTACCTCATCGGCAGTCTGGGACCACGTCTGCTGGGCTCTAGGGCCCTTGTCGCTCCCCTGCGGCAGCTCAAGGAAGATCGTCCGGACCCGCGCCTGGCGTGCTCCCTCTTCTTGACCATTTTCGCGGTCTTGGGGTTCCTGGCAACCGCAGTCTTTCGGCTGACCCAGCGGGACGAGCCTGGCTCCTACAACAACTCCGCGTGGTTTCTGGTTCAGAGCAAGTACCTGATGTGGATCTTCGTGGGTGAGGCCCTGGTCGCGATCCGACGGCGAGGCCGGCGGCCGGCGTTCGCGGCCGCCCTGCTCGTCTCGGCCCTCAGCCTTCCATCGACCGTAGCTTGGATGCGTGAGGCCCCGGACCGTACCCTGCTGGACGCGGAGCAGGTTTCCCTCATGCGGTTGTTGGGCTCGCTCTGCCGCGACGGGATCACCGCCCTTGGCCCCCTCCCGGGAGGCGATGAGCCCGAGGGGCCGCGGGACACCGGTGCGGAGCTCATGAGCCTGGCCGGTTGCCGTGTACCGCTTGCCGGACCGTTTGCGCACGAGTTCGTCTCCCAGGCGGAGTGGAGGCGCCGTCAGACGGACATGTTCAGGTTCTGGAATTCCTGGCGAAAGGGTCGAGTGCGGACTGAGATCCTCGATCGCTACGATGCACGGTACGTCATGGCGAGGCTGGATCACGTGCAGGGGCCCTTCCCCGGGCTCCCGCCCATCTTCGTCGGATCCAGCTACGCCGTGTACCCCGTCTCCCGTCGAGCCATCGCCCCGGATGGGCAGTGAAGAGCGAGGCCGCCTTAGGCCGGCCCGTTCGTGTTGCAGCTACGGGGCGGCCGTTCGGCTGCGCAGGGTTTTCTTCACCTAGGCTCCCGCCGCCCCGCCATCCCACCCTCGGCGGCGAAGAAGAGCAGGGCCAGGGTCAAACCCGTCCACGCCCACACCGCATCCGCGCTCCGCCAGGCCTGAAGCGCAATCACGGTCAGGGCGCACGACCCCAAGCCGAGTCCCGCCGCCACCCAGCCATGGCCGAAGCGCAGGGCCAGGCGCTGATAGAGGTGCTCGCGGTGCGCCTCGTAAAAGCGCTCGCCGCGAGCGAGCCTGCGGGCCAGGGTCCAGGTGGCGTCGGCAAGGAACAGCCACAGGCTCAAGGCCACGAACATCACGGCCCGCGGCCGTGTGTCCGCGGGCGCCAGGAGTGGAAGCGCGGAGAGGGTGTACCCGAGGAAGCAGCTCCCGATGTCGCCCATGAAGATCGTGGCCGGCGACCAGTTGAAAAGGAGAAAGCCGAGACAAGCCCCGGCGATGGCGGCCCCGAGCCCGGCCGCGACCGGGTCCCAGCCCGCCAAGACGAGACCGAGGCCGGTGACCACTCCCTGCAGGGCCGCGAGCCCGTCGATCCCGTCCAGGAAGTTGTAGAAGTTCACGACCGCCACGATCCAGAGGACGGCGAAGACCCCTCCCAGCCCGTGTAGCGGCAGATCCAACGGGGGGGGCAAGGGCAGGCGATCAATCCCCGCCCCTCCCCAGACGGCGGCCAGGGCCGCCACCATCTGGAAGGCGAGCCGGGGAAGGGGTGGGAGCCCGAAGCGGTCGTCCCAGAGCCCCACCAGCGCGAGCGCGACCCCGGCCCCGAGGAGGGTGGCTCCCCCCGCCCGGGCCAATGGCGAAGCGCTCAACGCGACAAGCGAGGCCAGGACAATGGCCGCGCCACCCCCCCGGGGGACGACCCTCTGGTGCGACGAGCGTGGGTTGGGCCGATCCAAGAAACCCAGGCGCCGGGCCGCGGCCCGGATGAGGGGCGTGACCGCGACCGCAACTGCAAAGGAGAGGAGCAGGATGGTGGCGGCCGGTGCCCAGGGAGTCATGGGACTGGACATTGCCTTCCGCGAACTACCTGGGGAGGCCGGACAAGAGCCGGGCCGGGTCCAGCACGGGTGCCCAGTAGCGCACCCGGTCCGAAGCCAGCACGAACTCGTCGACCTGATGGGCGAGGAACCAGGCCGCGACAAAGGCCGCGGCCAGGGCAAGGGCCTTCCCCCGCTGCCCGAGCAGGGTCCGATAGAAGCCGGCTTCGCAGAGGGGAGGCAAGGCCGCCACCAGCTGGGCGGTCAGGCAGGGGGAGACGTGCCTCGGGCCGTCGCTGAAGAAGAAAAGGAAGATGGGAAGATTGAAGAGGAGCGGCCAGGCGAGATAGAGCGTGCGCCGCGCTTCGTACGGGAGCCAGAGACACAGCGCGATGACCCCGATAAGAGCGAAGACGAAAGGAGCCCGCAGGGCTTGGACGGGGGCGTGGGGGAAGGTCACGGGGTTGCTCTTGCCCGGCGCGAACAGATCAAGGTACTCGAGGCCGCGATGAAGCATTAGGTGCGGCACGTAGACAGGGTAGGTCAGGGTGAAGCGCAGGACCTCGCGAAGAGCAGTGCTGGAGGCCCGCTGAGAGGTAGGAGGCAGGCCGACCTCCTTCATCCACGAGAAGTAGCTTGTGTCATCCGTATGCCATTTGAACCTGTTCGGTACCTGCCAGAGCCCCACCCAGGCTACGTTCCCCAGGTTGGAGGTGGTCATCGAGAAATCGCCCGTGTAGCGGTATTTGTAGAGGCCCCAGGACGTCCCGATGGCGAGGTACAGGACGGCCGGGAGGGCGAGGTAGCGCCAGGCGCGCCAATAGAGAATGAGCGACATGGCGGCCCAGCCGGGCACGGCGTCCGCCCGCATGATGAACCAGAGGGCAAAACCGAGGTGGACGAGAAGATGGTAGCGGAACCTGGGGGTCACGCCCCCGCGGCTCTGGTCGAGAAAGAGGCAGAGCGCGCCCGCGACGAGGAGGTAGATCGGAACCATGATGGAGTCCGCCTGGGGATTGGCGAGCTGATTGGGAAGGAGGGCGGCGATGGAAGCCGCGGCCACGGCCACGCCCGGTCGCATGACCCGGCTGGCGCAGCCGACGAAGAAGGCATTGGCGCCCGCGAACAGGAGTAGATGGAGCTTGAGGGCGGCGAGACCAATGCTCAGTAGGTCGGTCTTGAACCCCGCGACTATGCCCGCCAGGGCGTTGAAGAGCCCGTAGCCCGGCATCCTTTCCCAAGGCACCCACCCCGCCCAGAAGGTGAGCCCTTTGCCCTCCAGGAGCCGGGAGCCGAGATACATGCCGTAGTTCAAGTTGCCGCCGACCGTTTCTTGAATGGCGCCCGAGGTCAGGACTGCGACCCGAAAGTCGGTCGACCAGAACGGGCTGTAGATCACCCACAGTTCCAGCACGGCTACGGCCAGGGTCAAGAAGAAGAGGAAGGCCGGGGCGAGCATGCTGAGGGCGCCTCTACGGACTCCCAGGGAGGAGACGACGCCTAGACATGCGAGCAGCAGGCAGACTCGGGCCAGGACGCCGCGGTACACCAGGCGGTCCGGCAGGTCGGAGAGGAACGGTCGGACATCCCGATCAAGGCCGACAGGAGAGGCGTAGAGTCCGACCTCATCCAACAAGAGGCGAAGGGCGGGCTCTCCTTCCCCCGCCGCCCGACGCACGACCACCTGGATCTGGTGGACATCCAGCGAAGGATCGAGCCCGAGGAGCCGGCGCTTGCCTGGGCCCCTACCCTGGTCTCCCGCCTCGATGCGCCTCCAACCGACGCCCGGATCGAACCCCAAGACCTCGATGGTGAGACCGTCCGCCGACGGACGGGCCCCTAACAACAAGACCTGCGCGCGCCACGGCGAGCGGGAGGGAATCTCGAAATGAAGGGTCAGGTGGTCCGCCCCGGGGTCGCCGGCTTCGACCCGGAAGCGGCCGGGGCTGACGAGAAGAACGCTGACCGGACAGGGCTTAAGGCCGACGGAGGGCTGGACGTCGCGGCCGGGCTCGGGGCCGCAGCTGGCGCTGACCAGGGGGGCGACTCCGTCCGGGGTGCTGGCGAACAGCTTGGGCCACACGAACAGCGCCAGGGCGGCCAGGGTCACGGTGCAGAAGGCGAGGGCGGAGGCGGAGACGACGGGGAGGTGCCTAGGCAGGCTCCATCTTGCCGTCACGGGCTCGGTGACTCCGGCCCCAGGCGGACGGTCAGGGTCTGGTCCAACGGGCCTTCGCGCGACCAGACGAGCCGCACCACGGGCAGGGCGACGCCATAGCTCGGGGACACGCGGCCCTCTCCAACCTCCAGGGACCAGGCTTCGGAGGGGCTCCAGGAGAGAGTGAAGAGTTTGTTGCCGGCCTCAAGCAAGAGAAGCCCTTGACCTTCCTTGCGCACCGCGACTCCGGGGGCCAAGTGAAGGGGAATCGTGATGCGATGGCGACCATCGCCTTCGAAGGCGTCCTGGATGACGAGCGTGTGGCGCTCATGGTCCAGGACGATCGTTCTCACCGGCGTGACCGGCGGGGCCAGGCGGCGGTAGCCGGCGTGCGAGCCGCAGAAGGTGTCCGCTCCCGTTCCGGTCTTGAAGCGCCGCACTTCCGGCCGCGCGTCGTAGTCGAGGGTCCACAGCTCCTCCGGCCGAAAGCGGTTGATCTCCTCGCCGTCCACGCAAGGAGTGTTGTGGGAGGCGGAGGACCGGAACAGATTGCGCTCCGCGAAGGAGGCAGAGTAGAGGTAGGCTCCGCAATCGGAAACAAGATGGGTCCGGTCCAGGACCGCCTCCAGAGAGAGGCAATCGTTGTGGCCATGCCCACCCCGGCCGGCGAACCCCACGGGGCCACAATCGATGAAGACGTGATCACGGTCGTTGCGCAGGACGTAGTACCCACCTTCCGGGAAGGCCCGGGACGGGGGCGACCGCAGCGGGCCGTCGGTGGGGGAAAGGCTACCGGCCACGCTCGGGCCCAAGAGCCAGAGGATCTCACTCCGGCTGCCGCCAAAACTCTCGCGGAGGTCGGGGACACCCCAGGCCGCGCCCACCAGGCCAGACAGATAACGGTGGTCGTTCAGGCTCTGACCACCCAGGGGCAGGGCCCGCGCGTCATCCGCATCACCCCAGAGGGGGACGGAGCCGTCGGGCCGCGAGTAGGTGGCGCTGAAGCGAGCCATCTCCACTACGCGCTCGCGGTACTCGTTGGGCACCTCCAGGTCGAAGGCCTCACGATAGAGGGCGGGAAGCAGGAATAGCTCCAAGACCAGGCGGTGGTACGCAACCGAGCCCTCGAAATCGACCCCGTCGACGGAAGTCTGGCGGGCGATCTCTTGGGAGAGGATCGACCACCCCCTTTGCCCCCAGCGGGGGGCATCCCTCCCGGGGCCAAAGAATAGCTCGGCGAAGACAAGGCCAGCCGCGTCCGCGGTGCAATGGTTGCCGTTCACGTCCGAGATCTCGAGATGCCGCTCCGTGAAGTCGCCGTGGAGATAGAGGGCACACAGGAAGCGTTCGCGGAAGAGAGGGTCGGTCCAGGACGGGCTCGCATGGAAGACCCGGAAGAACCAGGTCCAGGTCAGGATCCGGAGCGCGGCCTCCATCGCGCACGCCCAGTTGATGCTCTTTGCGTAGGGGTTGGCGGCGATCCAGTCTTCGAGCACGCCGCGCACAGCCTGTGCCTGGCGCTCGTCCCGGGTAAGGAGGTATGCCTGGCCGCAGGGAATCAGCCATTGCAGGCGCGAGAGCTCCCAGGGCACCTTGACATCGCTTGCGTCATCCGGGTTGACGTAGGCAATGTCGCGCATGAAGCGGCGGGGCCAGGCGACACCCGATTTGAAGTCCGCGGACCAGTCGAAGCGGGGTCCGAGTTCGACGGGACCGGACCCCAGGAGACTGACTCGATGGGCGCGTGCGTCTTCGGCCGCGGCGAGAATGCGCTCCTCATCTCCAGGGCAGAGGTCGCGATAGGCCTCGGGCGACACTGGCCTTGTGTAGGCGGGATAAGGTCGCTCGCTCAGCCGTCGCCAGAGCGAGTCAATATCGGGAGCCCCCGTGGCGCGCAGAAGAGCCTCTCGGCTGAAGCGGCGCGCACGGCGCGGAGCCAGGAACCGCTCGGCCTGAGCCGCAAGTTCGTAGGCCACGCGCCGGGCCACGGCCCGGGGTGGCCGGCGCAGGCCCCATCGGACGATTTGCGAGAGTCTCACCGTCGAGGATCGGCGTGCGGTGCCATCAGCAGAGTCGCGACTTGACAGCGGTCGCGCCAGGGGCCTACCGTGCTGCTTCGATGCTCCCGGCACAATCCACGGACGAGTTCGTCCCGCTGGGGCGCTCGGTCCTGCGGATTTTCTCCTTGCCCCTTACCCATGTCATGAACAGGACGCTGGTCGCCGCCTGCCTACTGATGACCGCGCTGCTGTGGTCGAACTCGCGGATCCTGGCCATGCGGTCGAACCAAAACCCGGACAAGCCAGTTGTCCTATCTGGCTACTACGTATACCACGGGATGGCAGCCGCTCTCGAAGACGGGCGGCTCGGCCAGCTCGATCTCAACCGCTATCGCCACTACGTCGCTCTGGGCAACCCCAATGCGGTCTACAAGCGGTTCTCCGACCAAGGCTCCCCCGAGTTCGTGGACTACTACACTCTCGACATCGGCTACTCCTTCATCGTGGAGATCGCCCGCCTCGCCTTTCCCACGCTGCCCGACAACCACTGGCGCTCGATCGCCCTTCAGCTGCTGGTGGACGTAGGCTTGGTCGTCCTCGTCTACACCATCTTTGCATCGTGGGACATTCGCCTTGGTGCCTTGGCGGCTCTGTTCTACACCGGCAACAAGGTGTTCCTGTATCTCGCCTCGTTTGCCTACTACTACTACTGGGACGTGGTCTTGACGCTGACTGTGTTTGCCCTCCTGCTCTTGACTCTCAGGCGGGCCGGGCCCCCCGCCTTCCTGCTGGGGCTGACAGGGTTCGTTCTAGGCTTCGGAGTCTGGATGCGGGCGTCCTGGTGGCCGATCACGTGCTTCCTGCTCGCCCTAATGGTCCTCACTCCTGCCTTGCGCAAGCAAAGCATTTGGTGCGCCTTGATCTTCGGTCTCGTGGCCGCACCCCAGATCTACCGCTCCTCCCGAGCCCGAGGGTCCCTGGTCCTTTCCACCCGAGCGAGCTGGCACGTGGCGCTCGTTGGCCTCGGGTACTATCCGAACCCGTATGGGCTGGAGGCAAACGACGAGGCTGTCTACCGCCTGACCCGGGAGAAGTACGGAGTCCCTTTTCGCATGGACGACTACAAAGAGCATGACCAGGCGGTGAAAAAGGAGTTTCTGTCACTCCTGCGCAAAGACCCCCAGTTCGTGCTGCGCTCGTTCCGGGGTCGGCTCTGGGAGTCGCTTCTGGGGACGACGGTTACGAGCATGGCCCCTTATCCGTTCCTTCCGAACCCGGTCTACCGGCTGGTCTGCCTGACGGGTCTCGTCCTGATGGTACTCGCGGGGGGGGAACGGCGGTGGCTGGGAGTGGCGGCCGCGGGAACGTATCTCGTCTATGTCCTGGTGACCTGCCTCTTCTACTTCGTCGGCCTCGCCTATGATAATGTCTCTCAGGTCGCGCTCCTGGTACTGTTCCTGGGCGGCCTGGGCTCCGCGCCTGGTGCGGCCTCCCGACTGGCTCGACGTTGGCGGGCCGCTCGGCAAGGGTCGGACGTGCCGCCCGCCCCGGCCCCGGCGTCGGGCTGAGCCGCCCGCCGGTGGCGCAGAGCAGGAGGCCCCGCCCGTTGGGTCGCACCCCTCAGAACACCGAACGGCCTTCCCCGGCGGACCCGCTCGCCCGCAAGCCGCGCCTCCTGATCTTCGTGGTTGCTTACAACGCGGAAAGCACCATCGACCAGGTCCTGGGCCGCATACCCCGTGCACTGGCCGGGGAGTACGAGGTCGAAGTACTGGTTCTGGACGACTCCTCCCAAGACCGTACGTTCGAGAGGAGCGGCGAGATAAAGCGCGGGGGCGGTCTGCCCTTCCCTCTGCACGTCCTCTTCAACCCCGTGAACCAGGGCTACGGTGGCAACCAGAAGATCGGCTATCACTTCGCCATTGAAGAGGGCTTCGACTTTGTGGCCCTCGTCCACGGGGACGGGCAGTACGCGCCGGAGTGCCTGCCCGACCTGGTGCGGCCTCTGCGCGAGGGGGAGGCGGACGCGGTGTTCGGCTCCCGCATGCTGGAGCGGGGGGCGGCCCTGGCCGGGGGCATGCCCTTATACAAGTTCGTCGGCAACCGGATCCTCAGTTGGTTCCAGAACCAGATGCTGGGCACCTCCTTGAGCGAGTTCCACTCCGGATACCGCGTCTACTCCGTCCAGGCTCTGAAGCGGATCCCGTTTGGCCTCAACACCAACGACTTCCACTTCGACACCGAGATCATCATCCAGCTTCTGTTCGCGAAGCAGAGGATCAAGGAGCTCGCGATCCCCACCTACTACGGGGACGAGATCTCGCGCGTCAACGGGCTGAAGTACGCCTGGCACGTGGCGAAGGCAGTGCTCGTGGCCCGCACGCAACGGATGGGTCTGTTCTACGACCGCCGCTTCGACTCCGAGCCCGCCGCAACCGACAATGTCCACTACCAATTGAAGCTCGGCTACCTGAGCCCACACACCCTGGCCTTGAGGAAGATACCGCGCGGGGCGCGGGTCCTCGATCTGGGTTGCGCCGGAGGCTACGTGGCCGCGCTCCTCCGGGAACACAACGGCTGCCACGTCACGGGGGTGGACTACTCGCCGCCTGGACCGGGAGTGGAGCTGGACCACTTCCTTCTGCACGATCTGAACGATGGCTTCCCCCCTGTCGACCCCGCCGAGTTCGATTACGTCCTGCTGCTGGATGTGATTGAGCACCTCGTCTCCCCGGAGGGCTTCGTCGAGCGCTTGCGCGAGACCATGAAGCTGGCTCCGAACACGAAGCTGTTCGTCAGCACCGCCAATGTCGGCTTCTTCATCAACCGGGTGATGCTGCTCTTCGGGCAGTTCAACTACGGGAAGCGGGGAATCCTGGATCTCACCCACAAGCGGCTGTTCACGTTTGAGTCGTTCCGTCGGCTGTTCGAGCAGGCCGGGTTCCGCGTCGTGGAGGCGCGGGCCATCCCGGGCCCCTTTCCACTCGCCCTCGGCGAGAACGGCCTCAGCCGGGCCCTCCTCGCGCTCAACGAGGCCTTGAACCGAATGGCCAAGGGGCTCTTCGCCTACCAGGCTTTCCTGGTGGTCGAGCCGCTGCCCTCCCTGGAGTACCTGCTGCGCGAGGCCCACGCCCACTCGGCCCGGCGGTCCGCGGCGACGGAAGTGCCTACTTCGTCGCCTCGATGAGCAAGTAGAGGCCGTGGTGGGCGAGGAGGCGCCTCACCGCCCACCGGGGATAGAGTGCCTTGGCGGCGGTTAGGAGAATGCTCCGATGACGCTGCCCGACCGCGCCTTGGAGCAAGTCCCCGGGGCTCAGCAGCGTTCGCACGCTGACCTCGGAGAAGCCGGCGAACAGCTTGCGCGCCTCCTCCGGCGAGTAGGCCTTGGTGCCCGGGCTCTCCAAGTGGCGGGCGTAGGTCTCGCGCAGCCCCAGCCGGGGACGACCCGTGAGCAGCCCGTAGCGGAGCCAGAGCATGTAACCCACCAGCGAGTGACGGTGGTAGATCATCACCCGTGCCTGGCCGCCCGGCCTCAAGACCCGGCGAATCTCGAGCGCGGCCGCGGGGGTGTCGGGCGAATGGTGGATCACGCCCCAGGAGTAGACGAGGTCGAAAGCCTCACCCGGAAGAGGGAGCCGTTCCGCGTCCGCTACGAGCAGGCGGGAGGCCAGCCCGAAGAGGCGAAGTCGCCGGTCCGTGTAGGCCACGGCGTTCGGAGTGAGGTCAATCCCGGTCAGGGACCGCGGTCCTGACCGCGCCCACTCCAGGTGATCGGCGCCCATGCCCACCCCGAGCTCGAGCACGTCCTTGCCGCGCCCCTCCGCGAAGCGAGCGAACACGGGGAGATAGGGCTCGAGCCGGTAGCGGGCTCGGGCCTGCGCCTCCAGGCGCTCGGGGAGCTCGTCTCCCCGCGCGTAGACCTCGCCGCAAGGGGCCTGCTCCCAGAAGTCGCGGACGCGCTGCTTGTCGGTCACGGAGTGGGCGGGATCGGTGGAGCGTCGGTAGCCTCCCGAGTCCGCGCGAGCACCGCCGCCACGTTCTTGTCCCAGGTGAAGGACGCAAGGGCGAGTCGGCGGGCCGTAGCGCCGAGCGCCTCCCGCTCCGGGATGGGCATCTCCACCGCCCGCCGGATTCCTTCCCCGAGCTCCTCCAGGCTCCCTGGTTTGACGAGGAGCGCGGCGGCCCCTGACGCGGCTCCGTCCGCGGGAGGCGGCGTCCCCGGCCGCCACCCTTTCAAGACCCAGCCGATCTGGTCGAGGTCGGACGCCAGGATCAACTTGCCCATGGCCATGTACTCGAAGAGCTTGGTGGGGCTTCCGAAGAAAGGCGTGCCATCGGGGTTTGGCACGTGCGGCGAGAGCAGTATTTCGGAAGCGGCCAGGATGCCGGGGGTGTCTGCCTGGGGGCGCAGCCCGGCCAGGGTCACGAAGGGCGCACCCAGGGCCAGTCCCAGAATCGCGCGGACCTTGGGAGCGAGCACGCCGTCGCCCACCAGAAGGAAATGAACCCTCCTTCGTTCCAGCCAGGCCCGGTCCTCGTCTATGAGCTTCCGGATCGCGCCCGCGAGCACGTCGGTGCCGTGCCATTGGCCGAAGGTGCCCACGAAGGTCAGGAGGTCGGCCTCGAGCGGGATCCCGAGCGCCTCCCGGACCTGCTGGCGGTTGCTCTCCTCGAAACGCGTGGGGTCGAAAACGGCGGGATCGATGCAGTTGGGATAGAAGAGGATCCGCTCGGGTGCCGCTCCCAGCGAGACCGCCTGCTCTACGAGCGCCTGCGACACCACGACCACCAAGTCCGCATGCTTCAAGTTGAGCCGTTCAAAGGCGCCGGCTAGCGCCTCGAAACGAAGGGGGCGGCCCCAGTGCCGCTGAGCCCAGACTTCGGACCCGTTGAACTCCAGGACCAAGGGCAGGCGATGGCGCTGCCGCAGGATCACGCCCGTGGCGTCGTTGAGGGAGTAGCGCTGGTAGATAAAATCAGGCCGGATCTCGAGCAGGTGCGTTTCCGCCTGCGACAGGAATGCCGATTGATATCGGTGCTGGTTGAGTTCGTAGGGAAAGGAGATGAGAAAATCGGGCGGCACCACCACCTGCTCGGCGGCCGGGTTTACCAGCGCTTGCTCATGTGCGGCCACAAGCCGGAGCTGAACGCCCATTCTCAAGAAGGCGTTGACCACCCCCGACACATGGGCGACCGAGCCGCCAACACTGGCGCCGAACGTCAGGGTTGGCTTGAGGTACAGGCAGCGACGGGACGCGCCCAGGGCCTGGTGGGGGAGGTGCTTGCTCTGGAGCGAGCGGACCCGAAACCAGGCCCGGGCCAAGGTGAAGGAGCCCGCCAATAGACCAGCCACAATCCGGACGAGGGAACGAACGAGATTGCCGCCTCCGAGGGGCGTCCCCTCCTGCCCGGGTGGCCAGACCTCGCGCCGGTCGGCAGGGACGCAGAAGGCGAGGACCACCAAATAATCGCAGAAGAGGCGCAGCTCCCCGGCAGTGCCGGTCACGACCGCGCAGCCCACCGGATGCCGGCGGAGATTGCGCCAGCTCTCGCGCAGGCTCGTGCGCCGGAGACCCGGCAGGTCGACGAACGATATCTCGGGCCCGAAGCGGTCCTGGAACGACCGTCGTATTTCGGAGTCGGGGGGCGTCGGGGAGAGGACGAGAACGGGAGTCATTGTCTGTGGGCCGCGGGGATGGACGCGGAGTTCGACCCACCCCCTGGCGAGGGATCCGTGAGCTTCACCCTCGCTTCCTCAGGAGGACGTCCCCGCCCGACCGTTCTTGCACGAACAGCCTGGCCGAGAGTCCAAACACCAGGGCGTAACTCAGGCTGCTGGTCACAGAAGCCGCCAGCAACCCGAAGCGTGGGAGCAGGATGAAGTTGAGGGAGACATTGACGGCCAGGCCGAGGAACCAGTAAAGGGAGAGGACCACCGGGAAGCCGCGGGCGCCAAAGTACTGGGAGAGGAGGCCTTGGAGGGCTAAGCATACGAACCCCGGAAGGAGGAGCAGAAGAGCAGGGTAGGCATCCGCATAGGCGTGCCCGAAAATCCAGACGATCCCCCAATAGCCAAAGGCCACAAGAGCCACGACCAGGGAGAGAACAAGAGCGAAGGTCGGACGGAGAAGGCGTAGGAGGGCTTGCTTCGGGTTAGCGTGACGCACGATGGAGGGAAGGGCCACGGCCGCGATCGTTATGGGCAGGATCTGCGCGATATCGATGATCTGGGACGCGATCGAGTAGACCCCCGTCTCTCCCGAACCGCGGAAGGCGCGCATGAGCAGGATGTCCGACTTCACGAGCAGGAAGGGAAGGAAGAGCAGAGGGTAGGCCCGGAAGCCGAGGCGCAGGGCGGCCTTGAAGAACGCGGTCGGATGCCGAGAGCGAGCCGTGACAAGGGGGAAGGCCCGCGCCAGGTGGCGGGCGCCCAGGAAGGCCACCAGGGCATCGGCCGCGATCAGAGCCCCCACGAACCAGGGAAGAGAGGCGGGGAAGAGGAGCAGAGATAGCCCGGCCAGACAAACGGAGGTGACCCGGCCCGTCAACTCGATCCGGGCCAGCGGCTTCGAGCCTAGCGTGGCCAGGAGGGCGGCGGCTTGGTGGAGGCCGAGGAGCTGCAGGGGGATCCAGATCGTGCAGAAAGGCCACCAAACAAGAAGGTACACGGCCGACGGCGCTAGGAGCCAGATGCCGGCTCCCGCGACCGCGAGCAGGAGCATGGAAAGGCCGGGGAGCACGTAGAGGTAGGGGCGATAGCGGGTTATGCGACGAGGCCGGCGCGAGAAGAGAACGACCAGGGACGAAGAGAGGCCGAGGTTCAGGATCTGGGCCGTCACCAGAGTAGCCGTGGCAAGAGCCGCGAACTCGCCTCGTCCCTGGGGCCGGAGCGCCCGGGCTGAGAACACTGCGAGCACCATTCCCGCCACCACGCCAACCAAGCGGGCCGCATAGAGCCGTCCGTAGGAGGCCCACTCCTCCCCGAGCTGATGGGACACCCGGTCCCAGCTACGCGCCCAGAGTCCGTTCGCAACCGGTGACATCCCGCGGTCTCCTACGCTAGCGTTCAGAAACAGGGCAGGGGAGAATAGCCGGGAAGCCGCGCGGCGAGCGGCACAAAAGCTCATGCCGGAGTTTGCAGACAAGCTGGAGGTCCAGAAGCAGTGGAACGCCGATCCCTGCGGGTCGTCCACGGCACGGGAGCACGAGTCGGGCTCCGCCGCCTTCTTCCACAAGGTGGAGACAGAGCGCTACGACATCTACGCTCCCTGGATGCGTATGGCCATTGGCTTCGAGGCTTACCGGGGGAAGAGAGTCCTTGAGATCGGACCCGGGCTCGGCACCGACCACGCCCAGTTCGCGCGGGCCGGCGCGGAGATGTACGCCTTGGACCTTACGGCCCGGCATCTGGAGCTGACCCGCCGCCACTTTGAGCTCGAGGGCCTGGTCACCCGACTTGTACGGGGGGACGCCGAAGCCCTCCCCTTCGAGGCGGACTATTTCGATGTCGTATATTCGTTTGGCGTTCTGCATCACACGCCCGGGACGCAAGCGGCCATCGACGAGGTCCGCCGCGTCCTCCGACCCGGCGGCCTGGCCATCGTTGGCCTGTACCACAAGCACTCGGCCTTCTACTGGATCTGCACTATGCTCCTGCGAGGCGTCATACGAGGTGAACTCCGGAAGAAGGGGTATCGCCGGCTCCTGGCCGACATCGAGTACCGATCGACGGACTCCGATGCCGTGCCTTTGGTCAAGGTCCTGACTCGCCGTGACTGCCGGCGGCTCTTCGCGGACTTTGCAGAGACAAGGATCCGCGCCGACCAGATCGATTACGCACATTTCTGGCCCTCGCTTCCGCCCGCGACCGGCGCCTCCCGGCGCCTCCTGGAGAGGTTCGCCCATCGCTGGGGCTGGTACCTCACGGTGTTCTCGCTGAAGTGATGGGCGACGGTTCGACTCTCAACGCGAGTCCGGTGCCGCCGCCTGCTCCGCGCACCAAGTGGCTCGGTAGCCGTCCTCGGCGGTGACGCCGAGGTTCTCCTCCCCCTTTAGGGCGCGATGGAGGTTCTCGAGCTGCTCCGCCTGTCCCTTCTCGACTGCGTGCGTTCGCATCCCCTTCTTGTCAAGACCGTGAACCTCCAACGTCCGGTAGTCGTCGATGATGAAAGTGACCCCTCCTGCGAACACTTCCACGCGCTCTTTGCCCGCGGCGGGCGCGCCGCCGCCGGCGTAGACGAGGGTGCCCACGGAGCCGTCTTCGAACTCCAGGGCCACGACGGCCTCGTCGCGCGAGCGGCCCGGGGTTGAGACCGCGCGGACGCGTTTTGCCCCCGCCCCCGCCAGGAAGGCCAAGAAGTCGAAGAAGTGCACGCCTTCGCCGAGCAGCCTCCCCCCTCCCTCCGCGGGGTCGAGGAGCCAGTGCTCGGGAGGCAGGGCCCCCGCGTTAACGCGGTAAATGAGGGTCTTGGGAGCGGCCACGGTCGTCAGCAGTTCCTTCAAACGGGCGGCGTGGGGCGAGAAGCGCCGATTGAAACCTACGGTGAGGAGAGCCTTCTCGCGGACCACGGCCTCGGCGAGATCGCGCCCCTCCGCCGCCGTCATCGTCATTGGCTTCTCCACGAAAACGGCCTTGCCAGCCTCGACGGCGGCCTTGGCGATCTCGTAGTGCAAGTTGTGGCGGGTCGCCACATAGAGGACGTCCACGGAGGGGTCAGCCAGAAGCTCCCGGTAGTCCGTCGTCCCCTTCGCGAAGCCGTCGTTCACCACTGCGCCCCGAACGGTGAGCCCACTGCGCGCGCAAGCCCCGGCCAAGCGGAATCCAGGGTGTTTCCGGATCAGGGGGAGGAGCATCGAGCGGAAGTAGGCACCGTAGCCCACGACGCCAACTCCGTACCCCGCGATCTTCCGGGGGGCGGAGGCCCGGCGGGGAAGGAGGGTGTGCCCCGCGCTGGCGGCGGGCGCCTCGGGTAGGTGATGGTCGAGGAGGACGCCGATGGGACGCTGCTCGGACACGAGGGAGGCATAGGCCGCGGCGGCCTCCTCCACGGGCAGGGTCGCGTCGATCAGCGGTCGTACCTCGAGCGATCCCTGGACCACTAGGCGAAGGACCTCCTCCAGGTTTCGCCCCTCCGTCCAGCGTACGTAGGCGAGCGGGTAGTCTTGCCCTCTCTCTTCGTATTGCGGGTCGTAGCGCCCAGGACCGTAGGAGGTGGAGATCAGGAAGTCGAGCTCCTTCTTGTAGATACGGTCGCGCTGGATCCGGATGGGGACGTCGCCGACGAGCACCACGCGCCCCTTCTTGCGACAGGCCTCGAATGCGCGGTTCAAAAGGCCCACATCCCCTCCCGCCGCGGTCACGATTACGGCGTCCGCCCCGCGTCCCGCCGTGCGCTCGAGCACCCCGGCCACGAAGTCCCGGTCCGTAGTCGTGAAGCCGTGGGCCAGGCCGAGGGCTTCTGCCCGCGCGACGCGATCGGCCCGCAGGTCCACGCCAATCGCGACCGCCCCCGACGCGCGCAAGAGCTGGGCCGTGATCTGGCCGAGGAGGCCGAGGCCAACGACGGCGACATGCTCACCAAGCGTGGGAGCCGCACGGCGCACGCCCTGGAGGGCGATCGCCCCGAGGGTTGTGAAGGCGCCCTCCTCGAAGGAGACACTCTCGGGGAGCCTCACTACCAGATTGCGGGGGACGACGTTGAACGCGGCGTGGTTCGCATAGCCGGCCCCCGCGCAGGCTACCCGATCTCCGGCCCGCAGGTCCGCGACGCCCTCTCCCACTTCCGTTACCACGCCAGCACACGAGTAGCCGGTGGGCATTTCCGTCGACACCCGGGTGCGGACCAGGTCGGCGGTCTGCCTCAGGCCGTGGCTCGAGACTCTCTCCACGACCTTGCGCACGAGGGCCGGATTGCGGATGGCTTTGAGCACCAGGCTTTCTCGCCGTCCCCCGCTCCCGAGCGCGGCCGCTTCCGTGCCGGCACTGATCAGGGAGTGGCTGGTGCGCACGAGGACCGCGCCTGGCTGGACGAGCGGCTCCGGGACCTCGACCACCCGGACCTCACCGCCGCTGATCGCTACTTGAAGCAAGCGCTTTCCTCCGCGTCTTAGCCGATAGAGCGCGCGGTTATTCTGACACAGGCCGCCCCCGACCCGTCCTGGACAGGGGGCGCGTGGCGAGTGGATACTAGGACCTTGTAGCCGGGCGGCTCAGAAAAGAAAAGAGAAGACCATGTGCGGGATCGTGGGATGGCTGTCGACCTCGTCCGCCCACCGGGTGGAGGCCGAAGCCCTGGGACGAATGCGGGACGCGATCGCCCACCGGGGGCCGGACGGCGTCGGGCTTTGGTTGTCACCAGACCGGCAGGCTGGCCTCGCGTTCCGCCGACTGGCCATCGTCGATTTGGCCGCCAACGCCAACCAGCCCATGGCCAACGAGGACGGCGCCGTCCAGCTCGTGTTCAACGGCGAGGTCTACAACCATGCCGACCTCCGCAAGGAGCTGCTCGCCAAAGGACACCGCTTCCGCACCGACCACTCCGACACGGAGACGATCGTTCACGGCTACGAGGAGTGGGGGGCGGGAGTCGTGGACCGGCTGGAGGGCAAGTTCGGTATCGGGATTTGGGACGAGAATCGGCGGCGCTTATTCCTGGCCCGGGACCGCGTGGGCGTCAAACCGCTCTATTTCTCCTGGACGCGACACGGTTTCGTCTTCGCCTCCGAGATTAAGGCCCTCCTCCATCATCCAGACGTCTCGGCCGACATGGAGCCCCTATCCGTCTACCACTATCTCTCCTTCCTCACCACCCCCGCCCCCCTCACCATGTTCCGTGGCATCTACAAGCTGCCCGCGGGCTACCGCGCCTTCGTGGAGCCCGACGGCCGCATGATCGCGGAGGCGTACTGGGACGCCCTGCCCGGCTCCGGGGAGGACCTGCCGGAGCTACGCCGCCTTTCGAAAGGGGCGCTGCGGGACTTTGCCGTGCGCCGGTCGCGGGAGCTGCTCGCGGCGGGGGTGGAGAAGCGGCTCATGTCGGACGTGCCCTTCGGGGTCCTCCTCTCCGGGGGCATCGACTCCTCCGCCAACGTCGCTCTCATGAGCCGGTCCATGAACCAACCCGTCCGAACTTTCACGGTCGGGTTTTCGGACCACGAGCACCTGAACGAGCTCACCTACGCGCGGCGCGTGGCCGAGCACTTCAAGACCGATCATCACGAGGTCCTGGTCGACGAGAAGGCGATGCAAGAATACCTGCCTTCTTTGATCTTCTCCCAGGATGAGCCGATCGCGGATTGGGTCTGTATCCCCCTCTACTTCGTCTCCAAGCTCGTGCGCGACAGCGGCACGGTGGTGGTGCAGGTGGGGGAGGGCAGCGACGAGCAGTTCTGCGGCTACACGTCCTACATGAACTACCTGGACATGTACCGACGGTACTGGCAGCCCTTCTCCCGGCTCCCCGCGGCGGCGCGGGGGGCGGCGGCGGCGCTGGCCCGGGGGCTGACGGGCATGGTCGACCGCTACGATCCCTATCTGGACTTGATCGACCGGGCGGGCCGTGACCGTGAGCCTTTCTGGAGCGGGGCCACCGTCTACTCGGAGGCCCGCAAGGCCCGCCTCATCGACCGCGCCCGCATCGAGCCGTTGGTCGTGCCCGCGGAGATGACCCGCTCCGGAATGCTCCCCCCCTCCTTTGCCAAGGCGGACAGCTACGAGGTTGTCCGTTCCTTCTTCTCGCGCCTGGACGAGAAGGCCCCAGGAAGCGACATCCTGACCCGCATGACCTACTCCGAATTCAAGTTGAGGCTGCCGGAGCTTCTCCTCATGCGCGTAGACAAGATCGGGATGTCGGTTTCAATCGAGCCCCGGGTTCCCTTCCTGGACCACAAGCTGGTGGAGTTCACCATGAACCTTCCGATGGAGGTCAAGGTGGGGGACGGGGTCGCAAAGTCCCTGCTCAAGGAGTCCATGCGCGGCCTCCTCCCCGATGACATCATCGACCGCCCCAAGATGGGCTTCGGTGCGCCGATGGCCCAGTGGCTGAAGGGCGCCTTTGGCTCCGCGGTGCGCGCGGAGCTGCAGTCCACCCGGTTCTTCGAGAGATTCCCGGCCAAGCGCCAGGTCGTGCTGGACATGCTCGACCGCCACCGCGAGGGGCGGGCGGAGTTCTCGCTTTACATCTGGACCATCTACAACGCGGTGGCCTGGTTCGATTTCTGGGTGGAGAAGTCGCGCGAGGTCCGGGTCGCCTGAGCGCGCTCAGCGCTCTAAGAGCACCTCCGCGATCCGCTCCGCCGCCCGCCCGTCCCAGAGGGGCGGGCAGGGCAGTTGCTCTCCCGACTCCCGCCGGCGAATGGCCGCCTCGAGGTCGGCGCGCAGCGTGGCCAGCGTGGTCAGGCGGTTCGAGCCGAGGGAGATGGTCACCGGGCGCTCGGTGTTCGGCCGCAGAGTGAGGCAGGGAACCTGCAGAAAGGTCGTCTCCTCCTGGAGGCCTCCGGAGTCGGTGAGAACGCAGGAGGCCTGGTCGGCCAAGCCGATGCTGTCGAGGTAGCCGACGGGATCGATGAGCTTCGTCCCGGCCTGGGACTGCAGGGCGTCGAGCAGGCCGAAGTCAATGAGGCGCTGCCGAGTCCGCGGATGCACCGGGAAGACCACGGGCAGGCCCTTGGCCATATCGCGGAGGCAATCCACGATGGCGCTGAGCGACTCGCGGCCGTCCACGTTCGAGGGGCGATGAAGGGTTACGTAGATGAACCGCCGCGGCTGCACCCCCAGCCGGCGATGAACCAGGCGGGCGCGGGCTCTCTCCAGGTTGTGAGAGAGGGTGTCGATCATGACGTTGCCCACTTGGCGGATCCGATCCGGGGGGATCCCCTCCCGGCGTAGGTTCTCGTCGGCGTCGGAACTGGGGGTGAGGAGGAGGTCGGCCAAGGCGTCTGTGACGAGCCGGTTGATCTCCTCGGGCATGGTGCGGTCGAACGACCGCAAGCCCGCCTCCACGTGGGCAACGCGCACTCCGAGCTTCGCCGCCACCAGCGTGCAGGCCATGGTGGAGTTCACGTCGCCCACCACCATCACCCAGTCCGGCGCGAAGCCCTTCAGCACGGGCTCGAAACGGATCATGATCTGGGCCGTCTGCCCGGCGTGGCTCCCCGAGCCAACTTCCAGGTTCTCGTCCGGAGGCGCGATCTCCAGCTCATCGAAGAAGACCTGCGACATGGCTTCTTCGTAGTGTTGGCCGGTGTGGACGAGACGCTGCAGGAACGAGCCGCGGTGGGCGGTCAGGGCCCGCATCACGGGGGCCACCTTCATGAAGTTGGGCCGGGCGCCCACAACGTGAAGCACCTTGATCAAGAATCGCCCTTCCTTCCCTCCCCGGGCACACTACCACGGCCCGCGCCGCCCCCCACCACCTGTCCCAGGATGTCGAGGTAGCGGCGGGCTAGTGCTCGCCGGTCGAAATGTGTGGCCACGTACGGCCGGCCCCGCGCGCCCATCTGGGCGCCCA
Organism: Vicinamibacteria bacterium; assembly: GCA_035570235.1. Taxonomy (NCBI): domain Bacteria; kingdom Pseudomonadati; phylum Acidobacteriota; class Vicinamibacteria; species Vicinamibacteria bacterium. Next base: position 21,112 of record DATMML010000130.1, read on the forward strand.
GCCCCGGGTCGTCGGCGAGGCGGAGGATGGCCCGCGACAAGGCCTCGGCATCCTCGGGAGGAACCACGATCGCGGCCCCGGAAGCGGTCAGGATCGCCGCCGCCTCCCCCGCAACCGAGGCCACGATCGGCCGGGCACAAGCCAGGATCTCGAACATCTTGGAGGGAACGAAGGAGCGGAAGAGGGGAACGTTGCGCAGGGGGACCAGGCAGACGTCGGCGCTGCGGTAGAGGGCGGGCACGTGGTCGCGAGAGACCCCGGGCCGGAAGCTCACATTCCCAAGGCCAAGGGAAGACGCCCGCGCCTGAAGCGCGTCCTTTTCCGCGCCCTCCCCTACAAAGAGGAAGTGGATCCGCGGATCGCCGCGCAACAGGCCGGCCACGTCCAGGATCCGGTCCAGGGCATGACTGATGCCCAGGGCGCCGCAGTAGAGAACCACGAACGTCGCGGTCGGCCCCAGGCTGGCCCGTAGTCCGGGGTCGGGGGGGCCGGGGGTGAAGAAATCGAGGTCCACGCCGTTGGGGAGGACGTGGGTCTTGGCGGCGTCGATCCCGCGCTCCCGGATGTTGCGGGCAAAGGCCTCGGTCACCGTCACCACCGCCGCGCTCCGGCGATAGAGGAATAGCTCCAGTCCCTCCAGGCCGCGGATGACGAAGCGGCTCCGGATGACCCCCAGGTCCACGAAGATTGCGGGCCAGAGGTCGCGCACCTCGAAGACGAAGGGCACCCCGAGCCTTCGTGAGATCACCCACGCCGCGACCACCGAGAAGAGGGTCGGCGAGGAGGCCACGAGCACGTCGATGCCGTGCAGGGGGGGCGTCGCTTGCACGACCGCCTGCGCCATGAAGAAGAGGTGGCCCAGGGTCCTTTTCAGGAAGCCGCGATTGGGGGTGGCGTAGGTGCGGCAGCGAATGACCCGGAGGCCCTCCACCGGCTCGATCTGGAACCGTCGTCCCCGATACCCCTCCGGAATGATGCCGGTGGGGTGGTTCGGGAAATTGGTCACGACCGAGACCTCATGGCCCTCCGCCACCCAGGCCCGGCCCAGCTCAAGGAGGCGCGCGCTGGGAGCCCCCATCTCGGGCCAGAAGTAGTGGCTGAGGATCGCGATCTTCAAGCGTACGCGGCCCTTTCGCGGTCGGCGTGAACCAGGAAGGGGGCGGCCGCCTGCCTCCCGAGCCCGGGATCATCGACCCTGTCCGGCGGGTGGCGAGCGAAGTTGGCGGCGTGCGGGCGCGTGCGATAACTGACGTTCTGACCAGCCCGCCGAAGCCCGAGGTGGACGATCGCAGCCGCGTGAGGGGGGAACCGAGACATTCCGCGAGCGAGGAGTATGTGGCTTGAGGGTTGGAGAAGCAAGTTGTCCGCGAAGTCGGCCGCTCCTATACTGGCCTCCTCCGATGCGGCCGAGACTTTGGTCGGCCCTGCTTTCCGTCGGTCTCTTCGGCGCGATCGTCAGCGTCTTCCTCATCTCCTCCAGCGCGCGGCTCCCCCTCAAGACTCCATTCGTGACGAAGACGGAACGCGGCCGACCGCTTCTCGCCCCCCTGGTCCGGACCGCGGGACGAGCCGGCGCCCCCCACTACCAACTGGGACTCTTCTTGGCCTCCGTCACGACCCTGCTTGAACACCCCGAGATTCAGCTCTTCTTCTCCACCGGCTCCGGCAACACCCCGCGGGTTCGAGCGGAACTGCAGGTCGTGGGCACGCCGTGCCGCTATACCACCGAGGCGGGGGCAACGCTCGCCGATGGCGAGCCGCTCCCCCTTCTGCGTGGGCCGGAGTGTACGCCCTCTCCCCGGCAGCCGACGGGTCGGCTCGAGCTGGACGTCGAGTACGAGGGAGGCGCCGACCTCTCAATCTGGGCCTTTCCACCGCTACCTGATGTTCCCGCTCCCGGGGCCTTTCGCATCTCCGCCTCGACCCCGGTTGGCGAAGCGCCGCTCCTGCGTGGATTCTTTATCGACTATCCGCCGACCGCTCCTCGCATTCGCCTTCTGAACTACATGTGGCAGGTATCGCCCTCACCCTTGTGGCTCTGGCTGCTCCTGAGCCTGGCGGCCGCCCTGGGCGTGGGGGGGATCCTGGTCTTCCCCATGCACCCCTCGCCCCCAGAGGCCGGCCAGGTCCCGATCCGGCGAGCGCTTTTGGGCGGCCTGGGAGCATCTTTCCTGGCCGGCGCCCTGGGGCTGACCTACGCAGTCCTGGTCCCACCCTTGAGCGGCCCCGATGAGCCCTACCACCTGTTCGGCTTCGCCGAGCTGAACGAGGAAGCTGGGTTGCCGAGCGGGATCGTTCAATGGATGAGCGTGACCCATTTCCAGCGGATTCGAGCCCATCCCACGGAGCGGTTCCGAGCCATGGACATCGGCCACCCCCTCGACCTTGAGGATCCTGAGTTCAAGGCGACCGAGGTGGCCATGCGCAGCGCGAGCACCGCGCGGCTCTGGAGGGCGGCCGGTGGCCTTCTCCACGATCAGACGGCACCGCGGACGCTTCTGGTCGTCCGCCTGCTCAACGCGTCGCTGTTCGCGTTCATGGTTGGCCTGGGCACGAGCCTGGCCGTGGGGTGCTCCGCCGCCCCCTACCCGCAGCTCGTGTGCCTTCCTTTCCTGTTCGTTCCCGCTCTTCCTTTCTTTGCCATGCACTTCTCGGAAACGGCCCTCCTGACCTCAACCTACGTGCTGCTCGCGTCCAGCCTCGCGGTGCTGTTTCTGGACGGGCCGCGGGCTCACGCGGCGGGCTTCTCGCTAGGGCTGAGCACCGCCCTGATGCTCGCGGGCGGGAGGTCCCCGTGGCCCCTGGTGGCGGTAGTCGCCATGGCCCTCGGGGCTCGGGTCCTCCTCGGGTCCCTCCGGGAAAGGGGTGAAGTTTGGGCGGCGGGGGTCTTCTGGGCGGGCTTCGCCCTGGGAAGCGGCACCTTCTACCACATCTTGAGCAAGGTCTATCGCCCCATGCTGTTGCAGTTCACGGCCTACGCCCCCGCGGGATTGCGGCCGGTGGCGGTGTGGCTGGTGGAGCATCCCTGGGGCATCGCCGGCCTGGCCGCGCTGGCCGGGGCCGCGGAGGTGGGCTTCGCCCGTCTGCGGCGCGCGCTCCCGCAGGCTTGGGCACGCCCCGCGGGAACGGTCGTGCGGTGGGCGGCCCTCGCCCTGGCCGTCGCCGTCGGCCTCTCCCTTTTGGGCTCGCTCTTCCTCTCCTACCCCCAACTCGAGCTAGAGCCCCTGCAGCCGCTGTCCCGTCCTGCCTTTACGACCCGCATCCTGGCCACCATGGCCACGATGTTCCGGCTTCGAGATCCGAACTTCCTACTCCACTCAACCTTCTGGGCCGGCTTTGGCTGGCTGGACACCTTGCCGGATGCGACCTTCTTGTCCACCCTCGCCCTCCTGACCGCAGCCTGCTTGATCACTCTCCTGCTCCACCTGGCCCGGCATCGGGACATTCGACGCTTCTTCTGGCTTCTTGCGCTCGGGCTGGGCTCCGCGCTCGCGCTCGTCATCTACGCCCTGTCGATCTACGGTCTGCCCATGGCCCTGCAGGGGCGGTACCTGATCGGCTGGTATCTGCCCGTGCTCTCGGTGATCGGGTGCGGGGTGGTTCTGGCCGAGCCGCCGAAGGCAAGGAGTGCCCAGCATCCAGTGGCGATTCCGGACCGGATTTCAAGGCCGGCGGTTCTGCTTGCCCTCTGCGGCCTGGTTCACGCCTACTGTCTCTGTTTCATCCTCGGGCGGTACTTCTGACGAACTCTCAGTCGTCAGGGGAATGGCCGCGTGCGTTCGACTCCTGTTCGTGCTCGCCGGGTCCTATGTCCAACCTCCACCATGAGATCCGGAGGGGTGGTCCGTTTGCCCAACCGCCTTGAAACCTGATCGTGGCGACCTTGCCTCGCTGCCGAATCCGTCCCTCAAACAATGCCACGAGGTGGTTGGGGCTGATGGGCAGCTGGCTGATCCACAACCCGCTCCCCACTTGATCCGGAACAAAACGGTGCTGGAGCGTGGAACCCGAGGTCAGGGTGGTTTCCAGCCACATCTCTTCCTCCCTCAGTGCCAAGCGGCGCAACCAGGCCGCCCAGGGACGCTGGAGCTCCACCTCCGCTAGGGTGACGCCACCCGCGTCCGGGACCGGCGTCGAGTCACCCCAGGGAACGGTCACGGTCCCTAGGAATCGCCTCGACACCGACCGTGGGTTGGCTCGGGTAACGAGGATGAAAACCGTCCCTCCTGGGCTCAAGAGGTCATAGTGGCTGAGGATCGACAGCAGGGTGTGCGGCTCGTCCCAGAACATATGACGGCCGTCGATGCTTTGGAGCCCCGCCGTGAGGTGCCAAAGAAGGTATTGCGGCCGACGCGAAGAGTTGAAGAATGCCGCGTTCAGACGGTCGAGGGTCGGAAAAGCCAGGAAAGATGCCGGGGAGGGGCGATGGGCCCAGTTCAAATGGTTGGCGGCCACATAGCTGGCCTCCCAAGGGTAGACGTCCACCGTGGAATCTCCAAGAACCCCCCGCTCCGCTGCCGACAGCACGAGGGGCTCGAGCGCCCGGCTCGAGAGCTGGCCTAGAGATGCCCGGTACTGCGGCAGCCGAACCAGGGCTCTCAAACCCGTGACTCCAGGCAGATGGAGGGGCTGGGCCAGTGCCTTGGCGAGAGTCCGGACCGGAGTGTCCTTGTCAGCGGGGAGATGGAACCAGGCCGCGACCAGCGACACCACCGCCCCCACCAAGATGGGCGAGGCGCGCCACCTGCGCTCCGCGGTCAAGGAGTCGGTGAAAAGCACGGCTACGATGAAGAGGCCAAACAGGACAAGAAGTCGCCCGTGCACATCTGGGCGCACCAGCGAATGCTTCCAGGCAACGAACAGGGGCACTGCGCACCCAGCGAGGGAAAGGCGTGCGCGGCGGTGTCTCAGGAAGATGCACCATGCGCCGAGGAGAAGAAAGAACCCAAGGAAGCTTCCCGCCACAAGCTGCCATCCCTCGATCCCGCGGCTGGCGACGGAGGAATAGCCTGCGACCATCGACAAGCCCACGGCCAGGTAGGTCCCGAGGCCAGACAGCGAGCCGTAGCAGACTAGCCAGCCGGCGAGTAGGCCGAGGGTGGCACCACTGCTCGCCACCGCGATGCGGGTCAGGACCGACGAGGGCCTTCGCTGGAGCACGACGACTGTGGCCAGCGTCAGGAGAGCGCCCGGGCCGATCGTGAGCTTCAGGAGCAGGTAAAAGCCGGCAAGTACGCTCGCCATTCCAAATGCAATGAGCCCGCGTCGGCCTTTGCCGTGTAGTCCCAAGAGCAATAGGAGGAGGAATAGGGCAAACCAGCGGTACTCGTCCCAAAAAGCCAGATGAATGGCGTAGGTCAGGAACAACGCGGTCAGAATCCTTCTGGCCACGGAACCGGGTAAGGACCAGACATAGGCTGCCACGGCGGAGCCCAGCATGAGGACCAAGAGAGCCTGGGCCAGGAACCAAGAACGGGTAACGTCGCCAACGTCGACGGGGAAGAGCAACCAGCCGTACGGTCCGCGATCGGCAAGGAACTCCCTTCCCCAACGCTCGCCGTGCACAGCTGCGTAGTTGAGGGCAAATGCGTAGGAGTTGTCTAGACCGGGCTGCGGGTAAGAGACCGCCGCTCGGAAACCCATGAGGACGCTTCCTACGACGGTCAGGGCGAAAAGCAGTGGCGAGCCTGCCCTTTGCTCTAAGTCCCCGCGGGGAAGAGCTGAGTCCGGAGACTCTTCGGGTGCGGTTGCATTTGCTGACATTGACTGGCCGCGCGCGCAGGATAGCGGCCCAGCGAGGGAAGGGCAACAGAGTGAAGACTTTGGGCAGTTGGTGTCGGGCTACGGTGCAGGAGGCTTGAGGAGCCAGTAAGATTGGCTACCCCTTATGCGAGCGCACGTGTCGCCTTGCTAGTACGGTGACGACAGGTTCAGTGGAAAACGCGACCTTTGTCTCGTTCGATGGCGGCGTTTCGGTTCGGTCGTCGTATTGCCGTCCCGATAGCTATCGCATGATTGAGGACCACGGCGACCGGGCTCATTGCATTGCCCGGGGTGGTGGTTACTCGTATGCGGCGGCGAGCTTCGGCGCCGGCAGCCTCGTCCTGGACATGACGGGTCTCAACCGCGTGCTCCGGTTCGACCCCTCCACTCGGCTCATCGAAGTGGAGGCGGGCATGACGCTTGGCGACCTGTTCGCCGTTACCGCACCCCGGGGTCTATGGCTTCCCGTCCAGCCCGGGTACCCGGACATCACGATCGGAGGCTGCATCGCCGCCAACGTGCACGGGAAGAACCCGCATCGCGAAGGTACGTTCGGCCAATCGGTAGCGTCCCTGAACCTCTATCATCCGCAGCGCGGCGCGGTCCGGATCGACCGGGAAAGCGAGGCCGAGCTCTTCGAGCTGACCTGCGGCGGATACGGACTCACGGGAGTCATCCTCGCGGCGACCCTCCGATTGGAGCCGCTTCCGGGGCACGTGGCTTCCGTTTCCCGGACTCCTATCGACGGCCTCGCGGAGGGCTTGGAGCGGGTGCGTGCCCTGACCGAAGAGAGCGCCTTCGCATATACCTGGCACGAGGGGACACCCTCGCCCCGCGCGTTCGGCCGCGGCTTCGTGTTTCAGGGACGCATCGCCCCCGGCCCGCCCCCGCCCGTAGCCGTCCCCCCCTATCGGAGGCTCGTAGCCAAAAGCCGTGGGCGCCTGCCCATCTCCGTGTGGGGGCGGCGCACGACGTGGCTCCTGGCGGGAGGCTTTCGACGGCTGGAGGCCATGAAGCCGGACCTCACGGAAATGCCGCTCTTTGACGCCATGTTCCCGTTCGCGCGCCGCGGAGTGTACTTCCTGCTCTATGGGCGACGGGGCCTGGCGGAGTACCAGGCGCTCGTGCCATTGCGTGCCGTCGCCGCGTTCCTCCAAGAGCTCGAGAGAGAGGTTCTGCGGAAACGGGCCCCCTTGGTGATGCTCTCGATGAAGCTGTTCCGGGGGGACCAACGCTTCCTGCGCTTCGAGGGAGACGGCATCTGCTTCACCGCGGACCTGGTGCGCTCCCCGGCCGGCCTGGGCTTCCTCCCGGTCCTGGATCGTCTGACCATCGCCGCCGGGGGCATCCCCAACATCATCAAGGACTCGCGCCTGCCCATCGCCGTGGTTCGCCAGTGCTATCCCCAATTAGAACGCTTTCGCGAGAAGCTGCGCGCCTACGACCCCGAGCGGCGCTTTCGCTCGGAGCTATCGGAGAGGCTGGAGCTGTGACCCCAGTAGCGGTCGGGGAGCGCGCAGGGCAGGGCTGCGCCCTGGCGCGGCTGACGGCCCGGGCAGAACCTGGCGACCGGGCGCTTTGCAGGCCGGTGGGCGCTGCCGTCCGGCGCCCATCCCGGCTCGTCTTCGGGCGCCTGAGGTCCTGAGGAGTATGGCGGAGTCGATCAGCCTGTGCTTTCCGGTCTACAAGGACGAGCGCACCGTCCATCTGGTGGCGGAGAAGGCCCTCCGATTCCTGTCTTCCCTGGAAGGCGAATACGAGATCATCATCGTGGATGACGGGTCGCCGGACCGCTCGGGAGAGGTCGCGGACGAGCTGGCCCGAGAGAACCCCTGCATCCGGGTGATACACCACGAATCCAACGCGGGCTACGGGGCCGCCGTCCGCTCCGCCATCGCGGCCAGCCGGTTCGAGTTCATATGCATGACGGATGGCGATGATCAATACGAAGTCGAGGACTTCCGGAAGCTTCTGAAACTCAAAGACCGCTATGATTTGATCATCACTTTCCGCTACAAGAAAATCTACTCCAGCCTGCGTATCTTCGTCTCCTGGGTCTACAACCGAGTCCTCCGTCTGCTCTTCCGAACCCCTTTTAGGGACGTCTCCACCGGACTGCGCATGGTTCGCCGCTCGGTGCTGGAGGACATTGTGCTCGAGGCCGATAGCCCGTTCATCGGAGCGGAATTGGCGATCAAGGCCATGCTGAAGGGCTACCGGGTCGGAGAGGTCGGCATCCAGACCTTCCCCCGGCAGTTCGGCTCTGGCAGCTCGACCTCTTTTCCCAACATCCTCGCTACCATGGCCGACATGTGGAAGATCTACCGCAAGGTCTTCTCAGACGCCTATGACCTTCCCACCGGGCGGCCGCGCACCTAGCGCGCATGGCGCACCTTTTGGCCTGGGCGGATCCTCGGTCGACGGGTCTTGACTGCGGGTCGGAGCTCCACGGCCCCGGAGCGCTCTGGACCATCGGCGAGAGGGTTGGGGCCGATCAAGGGCAAGGCTGATTTGCCTCTGGGTTTGTCCAAGCCAGTGCGCACGTCCCTGCTCCTGGCGACCGGCGTCTTGATTCCGGGGCTTCCCCTCTACCACTCCTACTCCCGGCTCCAGCTCGAGTGGGCGGACATTGGCAGCATCTACGACATGCTGCGGAATGTGGTTGAAGTCGGATATCTCCGCTACTACGAGACGGGTGCTGACTACCTTCAAATTCATTTCACCCCCTTCCTCTTCCCGCTCGCCTGGCTCATCCGACCCCTTCCCTACCTCCTCTTCCTGCTCGCTCTGCACGCGGTGGCCTTGGTCGCAGGGGCTTATGCGCTGTTCCTGATCTCCCTAAACGTGACCCGATCGGAGACGGTCTCCATCCTGATGTTTTTCATGTTCTTGGCCAGCCCCTATTCCATGGCCGCCGTCCTGTACCCGCACTACAACATCTTCATGGTCCCGGCCCTGCTGTTCTTCTACTATTTCTTGTTGCGGGGATGGCCGGTGGCGAGCACGGCCTGTCTCTTGCTCGCCCTCTCGATCAAGGAGGACGTCTGGGTGTACGCCCTTTGCTTGCTGCTGACGCAAATCGGCAGCGCCAAGAGTCGAGTCATCGCCTGGCAAGCCGCCGTCACCGTTGCCTACTTTCTTCTGGGCACGCAATGGCTTTGGCCGCATCTTCTTCCCGACCGGCAGGACGTGTTTCTGCAATGCTTCGCTCAGGGCGGCTCCAAGGTGGGGGTTGGGCTTTACCTCCTGGGGCACCCTCTCGCCACTGCTGAAAAGCTCTGGACGGGTCCGGGTCTTGGGTTTTTCTCCACCCTGTTGTTCGTGCCGTTCCTTGCCCCGCTCAAGGCCCTCTGCGTTCTACCTCCGACGTACCTGTGGCTGAATTCAACGAGTCCCGAGAGGAGTTCGCTCGCATTCAACAACGGGATACCGAGTCTTGTGCTTTTTACCGCGATACTGCCCTACGGACTGCGGACCCTTGAGAAAGGCGTCGCGTGGATCCTGGGTCGGCTTGGGATCGGCCCCGGGCTCAACGAGCGCTGGCCGCGACGGGCTCTTATCCTGGCGGGCGCAATGCTCCTGGGGGCGAGCGTTCTCGGCAATCTGAACCTTCCCGTGGGGCTCGAGAAGAGCCCGAATCTGCGCACGGCCTACTTAGATCCCGAGCGCAGGGGCGACGGTGCTCGAGACCACTACAAGGTCGGGTGGGACATCCTCGAGCACCGCCTGAGGCCGAACACAAGTGTCATCACGGACTTCACCCTGGCTACTTATACCCGCGAACGACACCAAACCTACGGGTTTCATCGAGACTGGCCCACACTCAAGGAGGGGACGCTGCGGCCGGACTATGTCCTGTATCATCTCAAGCCTCTGCAACCGGCCGTTGGGCCCCGACGGATGCGGGCGATTCACGAATGGATGCTCGCCAATCGTGATTACCGGCTGGTCTACAACAGAGCTGAGTACTACTTGTTCGAGCGGGCGGGAGAGGGCGGCTGATCTCAAGGGCAGGCGGGATGGTCAGGCTCGGGCCGGCCGCAGGGCCGCGGGGCGCCCCCGTCCCTGGCCCCCCGACGGCAGAACCGTCATGAATTCCGGCTCTTTGGATCCCCTTGCGGCCGAGCAGACTATGGGCCTCAACGCCGAGGCCTTGGCCGCCGCCCAAAACCTCTGGAGCTGGAACCTGGGGGTCTTCCCCCTCCAGCCGGGGCGGCGGATTCTGGACGTGGGCTGCGGCCCGTGCCTCTACTGGCGAGAGATCGTCCGGCTGCGCCCGGCCCTCTACCTAGCCGCCGACCTCAGCGAAGCCTTCTTGGCGGAGGCCCAGCGACGGCTCGAAGGGCAGGTGCCGGTTGAGACGCGCCGGCTCGATCTGATCCAATGGGAGCCCGATGCCTGGTGGGCGGACAAGGAGCTGGACGACGCCTTCTGCTTCGACGTCCTCGAGCACATCGAGGACGATGCCCTGGCTGCCCGCAAGCTGGCCCTGCTCCTCCGGTTGGCTCGGGTCCAGAGGCTTTTCGTGCGCGTTCCGGCGCTGCCCTGGATCTATGGTCGGAATGACGCCGCCATCGGACACTACCGGCGCTACTCGAGAAGCGGGCTGCGGAAGCTTCTCGAGGGGGCGGGCCTTCGTCCCCTCAAAATCCGCTTCCACAATGCGGCCGGTATTTTTCCCTGGTTCGTGGTCGGGCGCCTTGCCCGTCGCGCCCAGGCGGTGAGCGCGGCGGAGGGGCGGCTCTTCGACGCCCTGGTTCCCGCCCTTCGGCTGGCCGAGAGGCTCGTCCCTCCGCCCATAGGGCTCTCCCTCTACGCCGTCTGCTCGGTGGCCCCGCCGGGAGGCGAGAAACAGGAGTCGGCCCCGTGAGGCTGGCCCTGCTCGGAGGAGAGCCGGCGTTCGCGCGCCCGCTGGCGGTGGGCGTCCCGATCCTGGAGGCGGACACCCGCGAACGCTACTACCGCCTGATGGCGGGTGCCTTCGAGCGGAATTGGCTAACGAACGATGGCCCTCTCGTGCGGCAGCTCGAAGACGAGCTGGCCCGGCTCCACGCGGTCCGGCACTGCGCCCTCGTCTGCAACGCCACCATGGCCCAGGTCCTGCTCCTGCGCGCCCTGGAACTCCACGGCGAGGTCGTCCTCCCTTCCTTTACTTTTGCGGCCACCGCCCACGCCTGCGCCTGGCAGGGCCTGACCCCGGTCTTTTGCGACATCTCTCCCGACTCACTGATGGCGGGGCCGGCCGAGGTGGAGAGGGCAATAACCAGCGGGACCCGCGCCGTGATCGGCGTTCATCTGTTCGGCAATGTGTGCGACACGGCCGGCCTGGCCGAGACTTGCGCCCGCCGGGGGCTCACCCTCTTCTTCGATGCGGCGCACGCATTCGGTTGTACCCTCGGCGACACGCCGATCGGAGGCTCCGGCCGGGCGGAGATCCTGAGCTTCCACGCCACCAAGGCTTTCAGCACCTTCGAGGGCGGCGCGGTCCTGACCAACGATTCCGACCTGGACGCCCGAATCCGCGCTTTGCGCAACTTCGGGTTCCGCGGCTATGACGATGTGGCCTGGCTCGGCCTGAACGGAAAGCTATCGGAATCGGGGGCCGCCCTTGGGCTGGCCTCGCTGCCGGCGGTCGAGGGGCGCCGGAGGCGGTACCAAGCGATCTACGAGGCCTATCGGGACGGCCTCGCGGACATCCCCGGGGTGAGGGTCCTTCCCGTGGGCCAGCGGGGACGTTCCAACTACCACTATGTGCCCGTTCTCATCGAGGGCGCTGCCTTCGGGCTGCCCCGCGATCTCCTCTACCGGTTGCTGTGGGCCGAGAATGTCCTGGTGCGGCGATACTTCTATCCCGGCCTCCACCGGATGGCCGCCTATGCCGGGACGACCCCCGGGGTATCGCTGCCCGCCACCGAGGAGGTTGCGGACCGGATCCTGTGCCTCCCCTCAGGCTTCGAGGAACCCGTCCCGACGGTCGAGAGGATCGTGGGGCTCTTTCGTGAAGCGCGGGCCCGAGTCGCGGAGCTGCGCCAACTGGAGCCAGCCCGCCCATGAAGGCTCTCGTTCTCGGGGGCGGGCCGGCGGGACTGTGCGCGGCCTGGAACCTGGCCCAGGACGGCCACCGGGTGCTCGTGCTCGAAAGGGAGCCGGTCTGGGGCGGTTTGTCCATCACCTTCGAGCGTCAAGGCTACAAGTACGATCTGGGCCCCCACAACATCCACTCACGCCGCGAGAGCGTCCTCCGTTTCCTGGCCGGCGTCCTCGGGGACCGCTTCCTCACCTACTACCCGGTCCTGCAGATCTATTTCCGCGGCCGGCGCATTGGCTACCCCCTCGTCGGTCTCGAGGTCCTGGGCGCCATCCCGCTCCTTACCGCGCTTGGCTGCGGGGCGAGTTTTGTCGGCAACCGCGGCTTGAGCGTCTTCTCGAGGGGCTACCGCGACGACGGCAGCTATGAGACTTGGGTCGTGAACCGGTTCGGCCGCCGCTTCTACGACATCTTCTTCGGGCCCTACTCGGCGAAGGTTTGGGGCATTCCCCCCCGGGAGCTCTCGGACGTCGTGGCCAAGAAGCGCATTGCCGTGAGAAGCATCGGCGAATTGATCCGCTCCATCCTGGTCAGGCAGGAGTCGTACCATCCCGAGAATGCGCGCCTGATCAAGAACCACTACCCCGCGGGCGGGGTGGGCGAGATCTCGGATTTCTTCGCGCGCGGCATTCGGGCTGCGGGCGGCGAGATCCGCACCAACTGCCTCGTGGACCGCCTCGTTCTGGAGGGGGGCTCGATCCGAACCGTCTCCTGGACCACGGGTGGTCGGCGGGAGAGCTTGGACTTATCGGACGGGGGGGAGGCCTGGCAGGTGCTCTCCACGGCCCCCCTGAACGATCTGGTGAAGATGGTCGAGGGCCCGGTGGCGGACCCGGTGCGGCAGGCCGCGTCGGAGCTGGACTTTACCTCCGAGGTCCTCCTCTACCTGAACTTGGACGGGCCGAGCGCCTTCGGCGTCCACCTCCTCTACTTCAGCGAGTCGGAGTTCCCCTTCAACCGGATCTACGACATCGGCCTCTTCAGCCGAGAGATGGTCCCCGCGGGCAAGAGCGCTCTGTGCATAGAGCTGACCTGTTCCCAAAGCGACGCCCTATGGACGATGGAGGCCCCCGAGGTTTTTGCGCTCTGCATGCCCTCTCTGGAGCGGCACCACCTGCTGGACCGCGCCCGCGTGGAGGACTGCCACATCCGCCGGCTCGAGCACGCTTACCCCCGCTTCCGAGTCGGATACCAAAAGAGGGTCCAGTCGATCCTGGATTTCGTGGACGGGGTCGAGAACCTCACGACCTTCGGCCGGCAGGGCCTGTTTGCGTACGCGAACGTCGACGACGCGATCTGGATGGGTTTCGAGATCGCCAAGAGCCTTCCCTACCGGAAACGGATGCCGTTGCCGCTCAAGGAACTCCTCCCGACCTACATCGATTTCTGACCGCAGCTCTCCCCAGGGTGGAGGGACGACGGAGGTGTCCGACCCTGGCTTCCGGCGCAGAGAGGGCGCGGCTTAGAGGTAAGGATCGTCGACGGCGCGGCCACGGATGATCTGCGCTGGCGCTCCGAAAGCCACCACCTCGGGGGGGATGTCCTGCATGACCAACGCGCCGGCGCCCACGACCGTGTGTGCCCCGATCCTGAGGTTGTGCACGACCCTGGCCCCTAGGCCCACCGCCGCGCAGGTCCCGAGGCGTACGCGCCCCCCCGTGACCGCGCCAGGGGCGAGACTGGAATAGTCCTCCATGACGCCATCGTGATCCAGGGAGGCGAGGGTGTTGACGATGCACCCCTTCCCGATCCGGGACCCGCTCACCACGACGGCCCCGGCCATGATCACGGTCCCGGGCTCGATGGTGACGTCGCCGGCGACGGTGGCTGCGGGATGGACGGAGGACACGAACACGAAGCTGGGGACCAACGCCTGCACCCGCTCCATGGCCGCTCGACGCTGCCAGTTGTCACCGATGGCGACGAACCCGAGCGTGGTGCCTTGCTCCCGGCAGAGGGCGGGCAGGTCCGATTCTTGCCCGAGCACCTGCGACCCCAGGCCCGGGGTCCCCTTCGGCTGCGAGGAGTCGATCAGGCCCACGACGTGGTAACGCCCCTCGGAGCGAATGACGTCGAGAACCGACCGGGCGTGACCCCCCGCGCCGATCACGAGAACCCGCTCCTTAGTTCCCATGCTGCCGTCCCTCGTCTTCGTGCTTCGGGGAGTCACGGTCCGGGGGCCGCGGCGCCGGCTCCCCGACGCCCCCGCCGGGAACCTCGCGCGCGGAAAAGAGGGGCTCAATCAGGGGGCAATCCTGGAGCAGAGTACTTTCGCCAAGAGGCTGCGGTCAAGCAGAGAGGGGCAGAGAGGGGTAGGGGGTCAGCGCCCCGACAAAATCCGCCCTTCCATGCCCCTTCCCGCTTCCAAGGGCATTCTCATTTGCTTCGACGGTAGAGGGCGGCAGAGAGTGGATGGTTGCGGTCGCGTGGCTTCCGGACACAGAGTAGGTGTCGGCGGTGCCGAGAAAGCGACCATGAATTCCAGGCGCATCGTTGGTTTGCTGGCCATCATCGTGATCGGTCTCGGCGGTGTCTCCCTGTGGCTCGGGCAGGACATGAACTGGGACCTGCTGAACTACCATTACTACGACGGCTACGCGTTCCTCCATGACCGCCTCGACCGCGACATCGTGCCCGCGGGCATCCAGACCTACCAGCCTCCGCTCCTCCACGCTTTCCACTATCTCGGCATCGCCCACCTGCCGCCGCGCGTGTTTGGCTTCCTGCTCGGCGTTCTCCACGGCCTGAACGTACCTCTTCTATTCCTGCTTGGATGGACCGTGCTGTCCTCCGCGGAGCCGCGGCAGGCAAGGACAATCGCCCTCGCCGCCGCCGTGCTGGGGGGAATGGGGCCGGCCGCGGTCTCGATGTTGGGCACGAGCTTTGGGGACAACCTGGTGACCCTCCCCGCCTTGCTGGCGCTCCTGATCGTGTTGGGGCAGATCGAAGACCGCACCGGCCGCCAACCCCATCTCTGGGCTCTGCTGGGAGCGGGGCTTCTGGCCGGCGTCGCCAGCGGGCTCAAACTGACGATGGGTGTGTTCCACGTGGCTCTGCTCGCGGCCGCGGTCGGGTGGCTGCCAAGGCGCGAGAAGGGCTGGGCCGGGATCGGCCTCATCGGGCTCGGTAGCCTTCTCGGTTTTGCGCCCACCGGCGGATTCTGGGCCTGGAGGATGTTCCGTCTCCTGGGCAATCCCGTGTTCCCTTTTGCCAACGCGCTGTTTCGCTCCGATTTCTACGCGCCCGAGAACTTCGGGAGCACCATCTACGTCTCCCGGACGCCCTACGATCTCCTCCGCCCCGCCCTGGACACCGCCCTCGGCCGGGCCGAGCGCCTCCAGGAGATCGGGCTGCGTGACGGCCGCCTTCTGCTGGTGTTGGTCGTGGCGTTGCTCTCTCTGGCTCTCCTGGTGGTGGGCTCTGTCCGGCGCCGGTCGGACCAGACCGCGCCGGTGTCGCTCGGGCCGGGGGAGAAGGCCTTCCTGTTTTACTGGTTCACGGCCTATCTGCTATGGGCCCAGTTCCTGCCCTACTATCGGTATTTCACCCTTCTCGAGTTCACGGCGCCGCTCGTGGCCTTCCTCCTCCTGCGCCGTCTCGTCCCCGGGAGGCATTTGTCGCGAGTTGTGCTGGTTGCGGCTCTGGTCCTGGCCGCGACCACGCGTACAGGCTCCTGGGGCCGCTGGCGGTGGCAGGATCAGTGGCTGGAACTGCCGGTCCCGCCGCTCGGTCTGCAGCCGGACAGCATGATTCTCCTTGTGGGCCAGCCCATCTCGTACGCGATCCCGTCGTTTCGGGAAGATGCGCGCTTCGTCCACCTTACCGCCGTGGACGCCTTCGGAGCGGGGGCGAGATGGAAGCAGCGGATCTCGGAGGCCGTCTCTGCGCACCGGGGGCCCTTCCTGCTCCTGTCGAACTTCGAGTACTCCCGCGCAGAGGGGGAAGCGCGGGCGCGGGAGTTCGGCTTGCAAGCGACCCCCGAGTGCGAACCGATCCGGCGTGATCCTTTGCGCTTACGGCTGTGCGCCCTCGCGCGACCGGCGGGGAACGTCTTGGGTGCGCCCTGAGCCCGCTCACGATCGTCGCCGGGTACCGCTCTCAATGCTCTCCCGACTGACAGCCTCGTGCACGGCTTGATAAGCTGCTCCCGGACGGTCCACCCCTCGGTACGGCTTTGAATCAGCAAGAGCAGCAACCTACCACCGGCGACACCGCGCCACCGACCTCGCGCCCACGCTCCATCCGGTACCTTCCGGCCTCGGCCGAGGCCGCGGCGGGCCTGATGGCGGTGGCCGCCATCCTCACGCTCGGCTGGGCGACGCTCACTCTCTACGGAGCCTTGGCAGGTGGGGGTCCGATCGTGGTGGACCCCGCGGTCACGCCATTCTTCGGCCCCCACCACATCAACGCGTATTTTTCGCGGATCATCGGTCTCTACGACGCCCGCGGGCAGACCCTCGCCCACCTCGTAATGGTGCTGGCGATCGCCGGGGTGGTCGCGTTCTCTCGGCTCGGCCCGACCCGGGTCATTCCCCTGGGCCGTCGGCTTCGGCGCGGCTGGCTCGCTGCCGCCATCTGCCTTTGCGGGGCTGCCGCCCTCTACTTCGGGACAACGCACCGCCCGATCGCATATGTGGCGGGTGCGGTTTTGTTCCTCCTCGGCCTCGCGGTTGCTCCTCTCCGACGCGGGATCGGGAATCGGGCCTTGGCGGGGGCGGCGGTCTTGGCCCTGGCCGCGGTCACCCTACCGGGGTTCTTCTTACGGCCCGACCTCTCGCACATTACTTGGTGGGAGGTCTGTTTCAGCCAAGCCCACTACGTGCTGGCGATCGCGCCCAGTGATCTTCTGGCCGCGGGTCGGATCCTCCTGGAGGACGTGCAGCCGGTTTATGGGCTGGCCCTTCCCGTCTTGGGCGCGGCCCTGGAGCGGGCTTTGGGCCCCCTGAGCCTCGGCGGCTGGGTCCATCTGCTCCAGGGCTTGCAGGCCGTTTACTTGTTCCTCGCCGCCTTCCTTTTCTGGAGGCACGCGCGGGGCCGGTGGGGGATGGTCCTCTTCGCCTTCGCGATGGTCTTCCCTTGGTACCACTTCAACCATCGCGGCCTCTTCTATCCCAACCAGACTCCCTGGCGGACGATGGCCATCCCCTTGGCCGTGCTGGCCGTCTACTTCGTCCGCGACCAGGGCCTCCGTGTCGCCGCTTTGATCCTGGGCGGGACGAGCGGCGCTGCTGTGCTCTTCAACCCCGAGAGCGGGGTGGCGGTGATGGCGGGCAGTCTGGCCTATCTCGCCTTTCGCTATCGCCTGCCTGGCCCCGGGGGCCTCCTCGCCGGCATTCTCTTCCCGGCGGGAGCCCTGGGTTCGGGTTTGCTCGGCGCCGCGCTTGCTCGAATCGCGCTCGGCTATTGGGTGGATGTGAGCCGTCTGCTGGAAACGTGGCGAACGGCATTCCTGGCCGCCTCCGGCGGATTTGATGGCCGGCCCCTCAGCAGCGACCCCTGGCCCGTTCTCATCTTCGCCCACGCCGCGTTCGTGCTCATCCACGGCGCGCTCCGGCGGGAGTCCGGATTCGCGCCCAGCTTCCGGGCCTTCTTGGCCACGACCCTCCTGGTCTGGTTCGCCTACTATGCCAATCGGCCGCACCCCTGGAATCTTTCCAGCTTCTACCTCCTCTACGGCTTCCTGCTCATCGACAGCCTGCGCTACGTGCAGCTGAATCTCCGCCGTCGGCGGGTGGACGACGTCGTTGTATCTACCGTCGCCGCCCTCCTCCTCATCGCCCTCCCCAATCTGTACCAAATGGCGGCCAAGGGAGCGCAGCAGGTCGCAGCGGGGATCGCGAGGGCGGGGCGAAAGGGCGGGGGCGAGGGAGGCCGCTTGGTGAGCGGCGTGTACCTTCCCGAGCCGGGGGCGACGGAGCTGCTGCAGAAGGCGGCCTTTATCCGTTCCCGAGCTGGCTCGGGGCCGCCGGTCTACCTCACCTCCGACTCCTATCTCGTGCCAAAGGTCGCGGGCGTCTTCCCGCCCCTGCCCGCGATCGACGCTTGTTGGGAGATCATCACCCGGCAGGACTACCAGGAGCTTCTGGCGGGGCTGACCCGGCCCGGCCACGATGTCGTCTACTTCGACGCCCCCGGCACGCTGGCCCACGACAACACGACGTGCTGGGAGTTCTATGCCCGGATCCGCCTGGACCTGGGGGCGCAATTTGAAAGGGGCGGCGTCGAGCAAGGATGGGAAGTCTGGCGGCGGCGCGGGCCTTGAGTCCGTGCCTGCCCCCCGCCCCCCCTATCCCGCCTGGGTGGTCACGTCTCGCCCTCACCCTGGGTCTCTGACAGAATCACCGTGCGGGAGGACCTCCTCTCCTTCGACGCGAGGCTTGTGATCTTCACAGGTACTTTTCGTGCCCGGGCTGTCCCCGCGCTTCTCCTGGTGGGGGGGGCCGGTCTAGGGTTGCGCTTCTGGGTGGCAAGCCACTCCATCGGAAGCGATGACGTGACCCTCTGGCTCGACCATGCGCGGCTCGTGAGGGACCACGGGGTGGGGTACGCCCTCGAGCACAGCGAGGCCTACAATCACCCCCCCTTGATGGGGTATTGGGCGGCGGTCGCGAGCGAGGTCTCGCGTGAACGGCTTCGGACGTTTGCGATCCTGATCAAGCTTCCCGGCCTGCTGGCCGAGCTCGGGACCGCCGCTCTTCTGTACCGCATCGGCCGTGCCCATCGTGGGCCTCGGGGCGGCGCGCTCGCGGTGGCCACCTACGGCTGGGCCCTGTGTGCGATCCTGGTGAGCGGGTTCCACGGCAATACGGACGCCCTCTACGCGTTCTTTTGTCTTCTTGCCGCCTACTACGCGTCCGAACCGCGCCGTTTCTTCAGGTGCGGCCTGGCCCTGGCCGCCGCTCTGAACGTCAAGCTCCTGCCCCTCCTCCTGATCCCTCCCCTTGCCGCCCAGTGTCGATCGGTCCGCGACCTTCAGCGGTTCCTCGGGGGCCTTTCGGTGGCGATGATCCCGTTCTTGCCGTTCGTCTTCACCGTGGGCCCGAGCCTGTATCGAAACATGCTGGCCTACAACTCCAATCAGGACAACTGGGGCCTGGTCGCCTTTCTGAACGCTTCCTATGCGACGGCGGCTTTCGGTGACTTGGCGCGCTCCTTGGGCGCCATCTACTTCCCCCTCGCTCGCTATCTGATCCTGCTCGCCATCGCGGTCGTGAGCCTGCGGGGGTGGCGGGTTGGGGAGTCCGCCTACCAGCTGTGCACGCTCTCTTTCGTCATCTTTCTCGTACTGACGCCGGGCTTTGGCGTGCAATACACGATCATGGTTGCTCCGCTGCTCTGCGCGGTCAGCCTGGGGCGGGGGGCGGTCTACGCTTCGCTAGCCGGAGTGTTCATCGGGAGCGTGTATCTGTATTTCAAGCTGCCCGGGAGTCCTTGGCAGTCGAACTTCTGGTCGCTCTTCCCACGGGCCTGCGCGCTCGTAGGGATGCTCGCGTGGGGGTACCTGGCGGATACCGGCATCCGACTCGGCTGGGACCTCTTTTGGCGGAACCCCGGAGGTGACCCTGGGCCTGGGCGCGCTCAACCGAGTTGAGCGGGTGGCGCGCTCAGAGAAAGACCGAGGGAGCCCGCCCCTTAGGGCGTTTGTTCCCGGCCGCCGAGAAGAGCGCCTCCCTGGGCGCTCAGGTTCAGGGGCGCCCCGGGTCGCCCCCGAAATGCGGCGGCGAGGGGGCAGGGAGGGCCCCCGCCTGAAAGAGCCTGAGCTCGTGCCGATAGACGCGGTCGACGCCGACGGCGAGGCCGGTGGCGGCGGGCCGGGGCTCGTCGCTCCACACCCGGGACCGGAATTGCAGCCGCGCCGGTTGCTGCGCGTGCACGGGATGGAGTCCGGAGACGACCCTCAGCTGCCGCTTGGCCAGGCGGCGGAATACACCCAGGAGCGTGGCGATCGTCGTCTCCTGCTCGGAGGCGCAGATCTTGAGGACGTGGCGGGCCCCCGAAGCGGCCGCCGCCTCGGTGCCCAGCCGCTCCATCCAGCGGACGAGAGAGGGGGCCGCGTCCTCCACGTAGACGTAGTCCCGGATCGTGTCCAGGGGAACGTAGATGTGGACGGGCTGGTGGTGGATGAGGCAGCGGCTCATCTGGGAGATCAGGCCTTTGGGCTTTCCCATCCTTTGGCCGGGTCCGTAGAGATTCGAGATGCGAGCCACGAGCGATGAGACCTGCGGATGCCGCGCCACCCACCGCTCGAGCGTCTGCTCCTGGTGGAGCTTGGCCAGGCCGTAAGGCGAGATCGGCCGGGGCGCGGAGGCTTCGTGGAGCGGCCGCTCGGGGCTTCCGGCATAGAGGCCTCCCGCCGAGCTGGCGAAGAAGAGGCGCCCCGGCCGATTGCTGGCCCCGGGGGCCGCTTTCAGCTCCTGTTCGAGCCGCTCCAGGAAGAGTTCCCAGGTCGCGGACTCGGTGTCGAGAGTGGTGGGGGAGGTGCCCACCACCCCCGCCCCCGCGCACCAGAGCACGCTCCACGTAGGGTAGGGACCCTCCCCGGCGGCAGCCACGAAAGCCCGGACGGCCGCTCCCAGCCGGACCTCCAGTTGGGCCCGGTCCTCCCAGGGCAGCGGGTCCGGCGGGGGACTCCAAGGCGCCAAGCCCGCGGCGGAGTGGACCGCGCGGGCCACGTGCGACCCCAGCAGCCCTCCGCTCCCCACCACCCAGGTGAGGGTGGTCACGACCGCGGTCGCTCCTCGCCCGAGGGGCGGGAGGCGATCAGGTAGGGCGGCTTGCCCATGGCCATCGATACCGCCACTCCGAGGTACTCCGCGATGATCCCGAGCGAGACCAGGATGAAGCCGGCGAAGAAGCAGACCACCACCACCATGGAGGTCCAGCCCTGCACCGGGATCTGGTGGTGCAGCCGACCCCAAAGGGCGACCCCGCTGATCCCGAAGGCGAGGAAGATGGATAGCAGCCCCAGGAGTCCGATCCAACGCAGGGGGCGTGTGCCGGAGGTGAGCACGAGCTGCCAGAAATGGCCGACCAGGCGCCGCGGGCTGTAGCCGGAGGGTCGGCCCCGCTCCCGCCGGAGGGCGACCGGGCAATGGCGCGCCTTCGCCACGACCCAGGAGAGGGCCACGTCGAGGTAGACGTTGGCCCCGCAATAGGCGGCCACCCCCCGCGCGATCTCACCCTCGATCAGGCGGAAGCTATTGAACGCGCCCAGCGCCCGATTCCCCAGCATGCGCACGAAGAACCATTTGGCAAAAGCGCTGGACTGGTTTCGGAACCAGCCATGGGGAGGCTCGTTTGTGGGTTGGGCGTAGACGAGCTGGGCCCCGTGCCCGAGCGCCTCGTCCAGGAGCTTGCCAATATCGGCCGGATCCTGCTGCCCGTCCTCGTCCAGGGTGGCCACCCAGTCCGATACCGTGCTCGCCATTCCCGCTAAGGTGGCGGGATGCTGTCCGAAGTTCCGCGACAGCCACAAAAGACGCACGAAGGGCGCCCGCGCGGCCAGGGCCCTCATGACCGTGGCCGAGTCGTCGATCGCGCCGTCGTGGACGAGGAGCACCTCGCTCACGCGGAACGCGCGCCCGGCGGGGGTCTTCGCGGAAGCGGTGAGGGGCTCGATCTCGGAAACCAGGGCCTCGATCGTGCGCGCGCCCTGATAGAGGGGCACCACCACCGAAATTTCGTGGACCACGTTCTCCGAGACCTCCGTTTCGCCCCCCCTCGGCATGGCACCGGCATCTTAGCAGAGCGGCTTCGGCGGGGGCGTCGCTTGATGTAGGCCTTGGACTCCAATATGTTTCGCGCTTGTGTCCTTGAGTGCGTCCAGCCCGGTCGAGCCCAAGATCACCGTCGTCTTCCTGCTGTACCACGCGGCCCGCGTGGTGCCCGCTCTGGTGGAGCTCCTGGCCCGCCAGACCCACCCCGAATTTCCCCGACAGTCCGACTGGCTGGACGCCCTCTTCATGGATGACGCCTCTTCCGATGACACCGCCCAGGTCCTAGCCCGATCACTCCAGGAGGCGGGAGCCCCGTCGCACTACCGCATGGTGCTCAATCCGGAGAACCTCGGGCTGGCGGGCACCCTGAACAAGGCGTTTGGACTCGCCCGCACGCCCTACGCCCTCACCTGCCATTTGGACTGCCGCTTCGGCCGGGACGACTACGTCGCGCGCATGCTCGGGCTCATGGAGGGGCATCCCCGCGCCGCCGCCATCACCGGCCAGCCCGCGGTGGCGGCGGACAGCGCCCTTCCCTTCGCGGAGAAGCTGAACCTCATTTGCAACCTGATGGACATCTTCCCGGCTTCCGAAGGCGAGGAGCTCGTGCCGGTGGGCTTCGCGGAAGGGCGCTGCGACGCTTTCCGCTTGGAGGCCCTGCGGGCGGTGGGCTTCTACGACACCACCCTCAGGGTGGCGGGCGAGGATCAGGTGCTGGCCGGGAAGCTGAGGAAGGCGGGCTATGAGATCTACCAGGCCCCGCAGCTCACCTACTACCTTTCGGTCTCGGGCGAGCAGGACACGGTGGGCAAGCTGGTCCGCCACCAGCGCCTCTTCGGCCGGGCCCATCCCTACATCCTCATCTTGAACCGCGAGAGCCGGGGGGGGGTGGTTGGGGAACGGGCCGGTATGAACCGGCAGTGGCGACTGCTTCTGCGGACCACCCAGGTCGCGTCCGCGGGGGTCTACCTCTTCGTCGCGGCCGCCCTCGTTCTCGGCTGGCCGGCCTGGTGGTGGGGAAGCGCGCTCGGTCTCCTGGCCCTCGCGAAGGGGGGGCTCTTCCTCCGCCATTTACGGGCGGTGCCCCTCGCCCCCCTCGAGCTTGGCGGCTTTGTGCTCCTGCAGCCCGTGCTGGACGCGTCCTACACCGTCGGCTTCGTCCAGGGCCTCTGGAGGGTGGCCCGGGGCACGGACGGTCGCGCCATCGACTGACGGCGGGGGCGTTACGCGGCTGATGGCCGCTAGGGAGCAGGCAGCGCCACCCCGCCCGCCCCCGCGCTCGCGTGGACATCCCCTAGCACGAGGTATCGTGGCGCCCAGTCTTCGTGAACGATGCCGATGAAATAGAGGTAGTCCGCCTCCGGGTCGGGCCCAGAGTCGCGGGCGGGAAGCTCAAGGCGATGCGGGCCCGGACGGAGGTCGGAGAAGAAAACGGCCCAGTTCGCCGAACGCCGGCCGTTCGCGAGGGCATTCCCGTCGAGGACGACCCGGGGGGCCCGATCGGCCAGCCTGCGTCCCCCGAGGATTGCGACGTGGGGCCCGGGGACGTCCACCTCGACGCGAATAGAGAGCGTGCCCGAACTCGAGTCAGCAGAGAGGAGGCGCGCCACGCCCGGCAGGGGGGGGGTGACCGTCCGCAGGAGCGCACTGCTGTCGGTCTCCGCCACCACCGGCCAGCCGTAGCGCCCGCTCGCCTCCTTCAGAGAGTTCGCGAAGGGTTTGGCGGGGGCCCCGGCCAGGCCGATGGAGTAGACGGGCAGGATCGCGGTCTTGAGCCGCGGGTCGCGTATCTCGAGCAGCCTCGGGTCTGGATCGAGGTCCTCCTCGCAGGCGCGGCGATTGAACTGAAGCTCGAAGTTCGGATAGCCGGGAAATAAGAAGCAGAAGAGCCCCATTCGATTGTGGTAGCGCTCCGGCCAGAGGATTCGTCGGTAGTCCGGGTTGAAGGCCTGGATGCGGGAATAGCTCATGAGCATGGCGGCCTGAGTCACCCCGCGTGGATAGTCCACTTCGGCGGGGGCCAAGATGCGAGAACCGGGCGAGCTGGCGGTAGTCTCCCGCACCGTGCGCAGGAAGGCGGCCCGCTCCGGCTCTCCGACGCGAAAGCTCACCCAGATCCGCTTTCCCACCGCAAACGTGCCCACGTCCAGGAGGCACACCGCACCCAGCCAGGCGCCCAGGGCCACGGCGATCGGTCGGGGGCCATGCCGCAGGCCCAGCGCGGCCAGGATGCCGAGCGGGAAGATCAGGTGGATCGCGAATCGGTAGGCGTGGTTGTTCCAATGCCAGAGGTGGTTGAAGGCGAGGAACAGAGTTGCCCCCAGCATCGCCAGGGCCCAGACCAGCACAGGCCGCTCGCGATAGCGGGGGTAGGCCAGGGCGGCCGCCAACGCGTAGGCCGTAAAGAAGAGCGCCAGGCCCGCGAGCCCGACCGCGGCCCGCTGAACCTCGGCGTCCTGCACCGCGGCCAGCACGCGGGCGTGCTGCGCCAGCTTCAGCAGGTAGGGCGCCGCCACCAGGCCGGCGGTCCCGTAGCTCCACAAGTAGAACGGCTTCTTGGAGTCGAAGGCGAAGGTGGCGACCAGAGCTCCCGTGCCCAGGACGATGAGGCTCATGATGGAGAGCAGGGGACAGGTTGCCACCAGGAACCCGAAGGCGGCCGCCACAAGGCCCAGGGCAACCAGCCAAATCCAGAAGCGGGGCTGCCGCGGCCGGTCGAGGCCGTTGCTCAGGACAAGGTAGACGAGCTGGACGAAGGCTGCGTTCACGAACGTGAGGGTATGGGTCTGGAACAGGAGGGCCAGGAGCGCCCCCGAAGCGATCGCCCGGGGCACGCTGAAATGCTGGTAGGCGAGATAGGTGAGGGCCAAGCAGGGCAGGAAGAGCACCCACCCGAGGCTCTGGGCCGTTCCCAGGGAAATGGTGTGAAAGGGGACGTGCAGGATGAAATTCAGGGGGAACCCGGAGCCGGGGTCCGGCCGGTCGAGGATGAAGGAGTTGCCTCCCAGAGAGATGAGGAGGCTAGCCCAGAACGCGACCCTCGAATCACGGACGACGGCCGCGATGGAGTAATAGTTCAGCAGCAAGAAGGCGAAGCCAAGCAAGGGGCCGTAGATCACGGCCTGAACGGTCATGGCCGGCCAGTGACCGACTTCACCGATGAGGTTGATCAGGGCATCGGAGAGGTAGTAGGTGTAAACGGGGAATTCCCCGGAAGAACCGTCGCTCAGGTAGTGATGCGGTGGCAGCACCCACCACTTCCCATATGTGATCTGAGAGACACCTTCGGGGTGGTTGAGCCAGATGGGCCAGTCCAAACCCCTCCGGGCGACGTCACCCAGCACCGGGCTGACGTAGAGCAATGCCACCAGGGTGGCGCAGCCAAGGACGGCCCAGGTGATCGAAGAGGGGCGCCTCACGTGACCGTAGCGTTCACCGGAGGGTCAGAAGCTCGCCCGCTCTTGCCGGAATCCGGGAGGCAGGGGGCCGAGTGGATGAAGTCCACGAAGGGGGGCAGACAAGCCACGGCCAGGAGTGAGTTCCCACCGGTGGGGCCGAGCCATTACTCGAACCGACCTCGACCCCGCTCGGCATTCTGTGGGCATCTTACCAGACCGGTCCCACGCGGGCGCCGCAGGGCACGGGCTGGGATGACGTCCTCGGTTCCTCGAGCCAGGGCGTCGCTCTCCGCGTTCCTCGAGCGGAGTGCCCTAGGAGCCGTCCCGACTGCGGGGCGCGGGTTGCCCTAGACACCCCCGGGGATGGCGAGCTCTAGCCTTTGCAACGGCTTCCAGTCTCTTATGCACCTTTCCCCGTTATCGACTCATTTGACAAGATCGCCGGGCAGGTCTAGCGTGGAATTAAGTCAACCCTAGACCCTCACCCGGTCCGCTTCCCTCCGGTGTGGGCGCGGAGGGCAGTCTTGTCGCCAGAGTCGCGAAGCGCCGGCCGTGAAACAAGAATCCTGGAGGCCATGTCCATGACCCGTCTGCTCCGGTGCGGGATGCTCGTCAGCTTCGTCGTCCTCGCTTTTGTGGGGGGGGCCTTCGCCGACGATCCACCCTCCCGCGTCGCCCGCCTCAGCTACGCCGACGGGTCGGTGTCCTTTCGGCCGGGAAATCTGGACGATTGGGCGCCCGCCTCGCGCAACCGTCCCCTGACTACGGGTGACCGTCTCTGGACGGATAAAGGCTCGCGAAGCGAGCTGCACCTGGGGAGCACGACCGTCCGCCTGGGGCCCGAGACCGCCTTTGCCTTCCTCAACCTGGACGACAACGTGACCCAGATGCAGGTGACGCAGGGCTCGGTGAGCGTCCATGTGCGCAACGTCCTCGAGGGAGAGTCGATGGAGGTGGACACGCCAAATGCGGCGGTGTCCCTGCTCCATCCCGGCACCTACCGCATCGACGTGGACGCGAACGGAGACTCCACGGTGTCCGTGCGCAGGGGGGATGCCGAGGCCACCGCGGAAGGCTCGGAAGTGCCCCTTCACGCCCGGCAGGTAGGGGTCTTTCTGGGCGCGCATCCTCCCATCTACGACATTCAGGAAGAGAGCACTCCTGACGATTGGGACCGGTGGTGCACGGAGCGCGAGCGTCGCTACGAGGAGCCCCACGTCTCCGCCCGGTATGTGTCTAACGACGTCGTTGGGTCGGAGGACCTCGACGGGTACGGCCGCTGGCGCGACGTCCCGAACTATGGCTCGGTGTGGGTTCCGACGTCCATGGGCCCGTCCTGGGCGCCCTATCGCGCAGGGCACTGGGGTTATGTGGCTCCGTGGGGTTGGACGTGGATCGATGACGCGCCCTGGGGCTTTGCACCGTTCCACTACGGACGCTGGGCCCGCGTATCCGGGGAATGGGTCTGGGCTCCGGGGACGATCGTGGCCCGGCCCGTCTATGCCCCCGCGCTGGTGGCCTTCGTGGGTGGGAACAATTGGAGCGCTTCTCTCTCCATCGGCGTGGGGGGCGGAGTGGCGTGGTTCCCGCTGGGTCCGCGCGAGGCCTACTATCCCTCTTACGCGGTCAGCCCCGCCTACGTGCGAAACATCAACGTCACCCACGTCAACGTAACGAACATCAACGTCACGAATGTCAACGCGACCAATGTCACCTATGTCAATCAGTCGGTGGCGGGGGCGGTCACGGCCGTCCCGCGCTCCACGTTCGTCTCCGCACAACCGGTCGCAGCGGCGGCAGTGGCGGTCCCCGTGAGCGCGGTGGCCTCGGTGCAGGCCGGCGGTGCTCCCGTGGGGGTCCAGCCGACCTCGCAGAGCGTCCTGTCCCGACCGGTCACGGCCTCGGCCGCGAGCGTTCCCCAACCCCCGGCCGCGGTTAGCGGGCGATCCGTGGTGGCCAAGATGACGCCCCCTGCGCCCGCTCCGGCTTTTGGGGCCTCCGCCCACGCCGCCCAAGTGGTGACGAACCCACTGATCAGGCCCGCGATTCCGCCGCCCGGGCCATCGACTGTTGCCATGCGCCCGTCTCGCGCCACGCTTCCCCCTCCCCGGCCCGCGACCCCCCCCGCAGCCTCCTTCGCTGCCGGCGGGAAGGTGTCCGGTGCCGCCCGAGCGACCTCCCAACCGACCGGAGCCGCGGCCCCTCTCACGGGGCCGACGACCGCTGCCGGCGGGAAGGTGTCCGGCGCCCCCCGGGCGACCTCCCAACCGACGGGAGTCGCAGCCCCTCTCACGGGGCCCACGACGGGAGTAGCGGGGCAGTCGACCGCTCAACCCAAACTGAACGACCGGCCGAGCCACGCGCCCGTCGCCCACGGAGCTGCTCCGCAATCGACGGGAGCCTCGTCCCCCTCCACCGGGGTCGCGAACCCGGGGGCGACGGGGACGGTCCACCCCCACACCGCGGCGAAGACCGACGCCAATCCGCGGGGCGGGCAGGCCGGTTCGGGTGGCTCTCCCCCTCAGCATTCGACAGTGGCGGGCTCCCAACTGGCACCGAAGGGGGAAGCGGGAGGGTCGAGTCACCCCCACGCAAACTCCGCGACTGCGGGCAACGGACCCGGTGCTCACCCGCAGCATGCTGCGGGGGCAGGCTCCCAGCCGCCGAAGGCGGGGGATACGGGAGGATCGAATCACCCCCACGCAAACTCCGCGATTGCGGGCAGCGGACCCGGTGGTCACCCGCCCACCGCGAAGGATGGGGGGTCGGACCACCCTGCCCACAAGAACCCCGACGCGGCGGCCGGCGGGTCTCATCCGCAACACAATCCCGCCAACTCTCAACCGGCTCAACATAAAGAAGGCTCCGGCGGCTCCCCCCATCAGCCGTCTCCCGCGGGGCACGAGAAGGCAGCACCCGAAGCGCACAAACCCCCCCCTCCGGCGCCGCATCCGCAGCCAACGCCCACGCCTCATCCGCAAAAGTAGGTCGACGGGGGGAGGGGCTCCCGCGCTTCGGGCCGAGGCCGGCTCTCGCTGAGGGCCCGGCCTCGGGGGCGGGGAGGCTACTGCCGGCGAGGCCCTGGCTCCCTCTACGCGCCTCTCCGATTTGTCCCTCCATCGGTCAGCGCCCTTGGTGTTGAAGGACGGCCCCCCAGGGCGTGAGTCCCTGGACGGCCGTCTCGAGACACCCGCGGTACTACTCGCGCGAGTGCTAGAATGCGTGGCCTCCATGAGCGCTTCGGAGGAGCCACCGCGGTCGGGGGTCGGCCGGGGCCGCGGCTCCCTCGTCCTTGGGTCCGCCTTCTTCCTTCTATATCTGGGCTGGGGCCTGGCCTTCCACATACGGGCGCCCCGGGTCTTCCAATACACCGATCAGGTCTTCGATGCCGACATCCCTACCCGCATCATGGATCTCGCGCGCTTCGGAGGCCCACATCGGACCAGGCTCCACCCCCTGTTCGTCCTCCTCCTGAACCCGATCGGCCAGGCGGTGCGGGCGGGAATTCGGGGGGCCGGGCTCGATCACTCGGGGCGACTGACGGCCCTC
Organism: Vicinamibacteria bacterium; assembly: GCA_035570235.1. Taxonomy (NCBI): domain Bacteria; kingdom Pseudomonadati; phylum Acidobacteriota; class Vicinamibacteria; species Vicinamibacteria bacterium. Next base: position 49,626 of record DATMML010000130.1, read on the forward strand.
CTGATGTGCGCCCTGGCCGGGGCCCTGGGCGTCGTCTTCTTCCGCGTGCTCCTCGACCGCTTGGGCCTCGAGCCCCCGCTCACCTGGCTCGGGAGCATCCTCTTCGGCTTGTCCTCGAGCCAGCTGTTTTTCAGCTGCATGCCCGAAAGCTTCGCCTTCTCCGGCCTCAGTCTGGTGATCCTTTTTGCGCTGGCCGCCGGCCCCTGCAGGCGGCCAGGCGTTCTATTCCTGGCTGGCATCGGCTCCTTCTCCATGGCGGCTACCAACCTGGCCGCGGCGGTCTTGGCCCGCGCTTCGTCCTTGAATTGGGCCCGCCCGCGTCCTAGCCTCAGGCGCCTCGTGATCTTTGGGCTCGGAATCGTCCTCGTGACCGCGCTCCTGAGCCTGGCCCAGGTCTGGATCTACCCAGGGAGCTCCCCCTTCTTCATGCCCACGACCCTCCATCGCGATGATCTGCTGAGCTTCGTCTGGCCGGCGTGCTTGTCCGAGCTGACCGCTCGGGAAGCGGAGGTAATCGGCCATTTCTTCTTCGCCAATCTCGTAGCCCCGAAGCTCGAGGTCAATGAGCCGGGCGGGTTGCGGACGGAGGTCGACTTTGGCCCCATCACCCTCGACTCCCTGCGCGCGGGCGGTCTCGCCCATGGCCTCCTTTGGGCGAGCCTCCTCGGCGCCGGGCTCGTTTTCGGGAGCAAGGGAGGGCTTCCGGCCGGCCCGGTACTAGGACTCCTGGTCTGGGTGGGCCTCCACGCCGCATTGCACTCGTTCTGGGGCACCTCCCTCTTTCTATATTCCTGTCAGTGGACGTTCGCGGTGGTGGCCCTCGGGATCTGGTCCTTGAACCGCCTTGCCGCCGAGCGACCGGCCTGGGGGCGGGCTCTCGTGGGGTTGCTCTTCGTCTTGATCGGGATCCAGGCCGTGTGCAACAACGCTTTTCTGCTCGAGATCCTGCGCATCTTCTCTCACGACCCGCCTTGATCAGACGAGACTAAGGAATCCGCGCTGCCGCCAGAGCGGCGAAAAGGACTTCTGAGCCCTTGTCCGTACGGCGGCGCGGGGGCTGTCCGCGCCTAGTGAGGAGTGACGAGCCCGATCCAGGGGGCGTACCCAATCCCGTCGTTCCACGCGGCGACGGTTCCCAGCCTGCCTCCCTCCGCCTGGGATATGGGTTGCAAATCGCCCGTGGTGGCGTTGACCAAGTAGCCCAAAACGTCCCCTGGCCGCAGGACGTAAAGGAAACGGCCGGCCGGGTCGAGAGACAGCGTGGAAGCTGGATACGAGTAGGTGGGGTCCGAACTGTAGGTTGCCAAGATCACACCCGAAGCGACCACGCGGATGGGAGAGGGGACTCCGGCGTCATCTAACCGGTAAGCCCAGATATCCGAGCCGCTGGCGAGGTATAGGAGATGACCGGAAGGGTGTACTACCAGCGACCCCGGGATCCCGGGCAACGGGGTCCTTCCGATGGCCGTCAGGCTACCGTTTACACCGTCGATGTCGAATTGGGCGACTTGGCCCGACGGGCCCGTTCCTGGCATCATGCCGTACAAGTGGCGACCGGTGGGATCGACCGCAACGCACCTTCCCGCCGTCCACTGTCCGAGGTAGCGCAAGCTCCCCGTCTCGACATCCGTTTGATACCCGAACGCAGGGGGCACGGCCGCCCCAACGTGACAGCTGCCGTAGTAAACGAAATGTCCCGTTGGCTCGACGACGACCCAGTCGTCCCCCTGCTCCAGCTCGTATTCGCCTCCGCAGCTCACCTCGGAGATCGTGTCGCCGAGGGCCCCGGTCATCGCGTCGATCGCGGCCGTGCCGATCGAGCACGACGGATACTCGTCCAACAATAGGAACCGGCCGGAGGGATGGACGGTGATAAAAGCCGGTTGAACCAGAAACAACCTCCTTGTGCTCACCTTGGACAGGGCTCCCATCGAGGGATCAATCCCGTAAGTCACTACGTTCCTATCCCGCCCACAATGGTCAGTGGAGCAACCTGTGTTGTCGCCTGCGAGCGACGCGTAGAGAAAGCGTCCCCGCGGATCCAGGCTCGCGAAGGCCACATCACCGGGAAAGAAGCCCAAATCGGCCTCGGCTCCCGGCGGAACGGTCCCGACCAAATTCCAGGCACCGGTCGAGCCGTCAACTCTGTAAGCCGTGTGCACCGTTCTCCAAGGGGCAAGCCGAGCGCCTAGGACATAGGCAAACGTGGGCCCTGGTGGGGAGGGCTGACTGCCGCAGGCGGCGAGGAGGGTCAGCGACAGGCAGCTTCCAATGCTCCAGACTCGCAGCATTGCCGGACCTTCGGACAACTCTAAGCTAGTTGGCATTCTCCGGCGGGAGCATCTGGCCCGCGAAGGAGGCTCGGCCAAGAGTCATGCCCGCCGGGCTGTCTCCCACCGCGAGACGTGCGCGGACGATAGGAGCCAGCTCGGCGCGGGCGCGAAGCACCTCGCGTTCTCTCAGGAGAACGAGCGCAGAGCCCGCGGGTCGATCAAGGAGCAAACTCAAGGCTTGGGGCCGACCCGGAAACGCGTCCACCGCGGGCCCCGCGGGTCCGAGCTCCCAAGCCCCCCGCCAAGCGGCCAGCCCAAAAGCCACACGGCTGCCCCCAAGGTGGCGTGCGAAGATGCCACTCGTGGCTGCCTCGCCGCCCCAAACAAGGATGGGCTCGACCGAGCCTGCGGGGAGAGCGGAAAAGATGACCTGGCGATCGAGGCGGACCCGGTCGAGAGAGTAGATCGGGATCCAGCGCCAGTCCGGGCCGGCAAAGAGGTACGCCCCCTCACGCGATGCGGGGACCCAGAGCTGACCCATGACCGGAGCGGGGGGCGGCGTGTCCGTCTCGGTGAGGAGGGCGGGCGCGGCCGCGATCGGGGGCAGGGCTTCGAGGCCGGGTGGCGCGGCCCAG
>DATMML010000131.1 GCA_035570235.1 Vicinamibacteria bacterium
CGTGGCATCCTGACTCGCCCACATGACGGGCGCTACGGCCAGGAGGGCCGGAAGTAAGGCACGTGGAGCGTCGAGACCCCCGCCGACGTTTGGCGGACGCCGCGGGAAGCGTGAACGGCACATTCAGGACGCCGACTCCGAGTCAAAGAACCCGCCGCGTCCGCCGCCGGTCGATTCTGGCTCGTAGGGCCCGGCTTGGCCGCGAGGCGAAGGATGCTTGGGGCGCTGACCACCACCGTCTAAGCGGTCAGCTCGGGGTTCGGATTGCGCCCGAAAGGCGTGCGGGGGAGGCGCAACGCCGCCGATACGTAGGCCCAAAGCCCCTCGGGGGGCGGGGCATCCGCCGGCGGGGAGCCGTCCCCGCGCTGCGGCCCCGCGGTGCCCGTCCTGACGTACTTCCCAACCACGGTGGCCGTGCCCCCCGGCTCATGATCGGACGCGGGGACCGTTCGGCTGAACTCGCCGACCAGCACAGTCACCACGTTCCGTCCGGGCAGGGCGAGGACGCGGTCGAGCAAGATAGCGAGAGACGGCGTGATGGGCTTCATGACTTCCCGGGCGGCAACGCCCGCGTCGTCCTCATGGGTGTCGAATTGGCGATCCGTCCGGCCCGTGTAAGCGGGTTGCGCGAAGATGACGCTGGCGTCGGCACGGACCAGCGATTCCACGGCCACGAAGGTCGCTCGCTGGTCCTCGATGGCCGTGGTCTCCCGGGGCATCCCGTAGACATCGCACAGGGCATCAAACTCCCGGGCCCCGAGACGGCGTGGCAGATCACCGAAGGCAAGGACCCGCTCGATTGTAGCGCCGCCCTCCGCGGGTGGATCGGCGGCCACCCCCGCGGGCAGCCCCAGGTCGTTGACGACCGCACAGCGAAAAGGCCCCTCCGGCATCAGGGCCGCGAGACGGAGGAGCTGGCTGCGCGGCCCTGTCTCCAAGACGGCGGCGCGCGCCTTCTCGTGCGGTCTGACCACGCCATGCTGGAAGTTGATCGAGGCCATATGCGCCCGGGCCGCCGGGGGCAGCGCCCCTAGCGACCCCGCGTCGACGAAAAGGCCGTTGCCCAGAGCGCGAACCCTGTTGGTGGTCACGCCGAAGGCGCCGCTGGAAAGGAAGGAGTCCGCGCTGTTGAAGAGACCGGCCGGGCCCCCGTTGAGCCAGAGGACGACCAGCGTCGGGCGCTCTTCCGGCGGGGGGGCGTCTCCTTGGAGGCGGTTGCCCAGCACGAGCGCTCCCGCGAACGCAGCTCCGCCCCGAAGCACGGTCCGTCTGGTCATGGCTCGTTTCGACATGGGCTCCCTCCCTCAGGCCTTAGCCCCCGAGCGGCAGTGTGGCGCCTCTTATTCAATAAGTCCAGGACATTGATATTATTGAATCAATAAGTCATACTTATTGAATGGAGCTGCGCCACCTGCGCTACTTTCTGGCCATCGCCAAGGAGAGGAGCTTCACGGCCGCCGCGGAGCGGCTGGGCGTGGCCCAGCCCGCTCTGTCTCAGCAGATCCGGGCGCTTGAAGGCGAGCTCGGGGTGACCCTGATCGAACGCGGGGCGCGCACGAAGGGGCTCACGGACGCGGGGATTTCGTTCGCGGTCCGGGCCCGCCGCATCCTGCTCGAGAGTGAGGGCGCGGTGGAGGAGATGGCTGCCTTCGCCGGCGCCCGTCTGGGCCGGGTGCGCTTTGGCTCCGCACTGCAGTCTCTCATGCAAGCCCGGGGGGCGGCGCTGCTGGCCGAGTTTCGCCGGCTCCATCCTGGCTTCCGCGTCGCCTTCCGCGAAGCGCACACCCGGCCCCTGCTCGAGCTCTTGGCCCGCGGCCGGCTCGACCTCGCGCTGGTCCACCTTGGGAAAGGCGGCGGCCCCCCGGCCCTGAAGATCGACTTCGAACGCGTGCCGGTCGAGATCGAGCGGCTCTACGAGGAGCCTTTGGTGCTGGCGGTCGGACCTCGCCATCGCCTGGCGGGCCGGAGTGAGGTGCGCTGGAGGGACCTGGCGCAGGAGGAGTTCGTGTCCTTCGGGGTTGGGTCCACGATACGTGAACTGGCGGCGCGGGCGGCGCGACAGGCCCACCTGGAAATACGATCCCCCGTCTCCGCCGCCAACCTCGGCACGATCCGCGCGTTCGTGTCCGCCGGGCTCGGCGTGGCCGTCCTTCCGCAGGTGGCGCTGACCCTCCCCGGACCCCCTCTGCGTGGCCTCCGTCTCACCGCTCCGGAGCTGACGCGCGTTGTTGCCCTGGCGCGCAACACCATTCGCTACCAGAGCCCGGCCGCGAGCGCTTTCACCGACTTTCTTCGCGCGCGACTGCGTCCGTAGCGGGGAAGAACCGGTCTGGCCCGAGGTGACGCTCACCGGGAGACACCCGCGCCAGGCGGCCGCGACCGCCGCTCTGCGCGGGGATGCGTCTTAGGGCTGCCCATAAGGAGGTGGTGAAGAGCGCGGGGACGCCAGATACCGAGTAACATCGCCCCACTAACAACGGAGGGGCATGCGAGCCATAGCTCTGGCCTGCGCGGGCCTTCTGGCCGCGGGGGCGTGCACTCAGGACCGGATCGTCTTTGAGTCCTCGCGCGCACTCGATGGGAGCGACGCTTCTGGTGGTGCGTCCAACATCTGGGTCATCAAGGCGGACGGCACCGGGCTGACCCCTCTGACCAAAGGCACGAACGCGGGCAGCCACAACCCTCGATGGTCGCCGGACGGGACCCGAATCGTCTTCGACTCCGTGCGTGCGCTCGATGGGACCGATGCTCCGAATGCAAACTTTGCCAGCAACATCTGGTCCGTTTCCCCCGACGTTGCCGGCCCGAGTCCACTGACCAAGGCGACAGACGGGGGCAACCGGGACCCTCGATGGTCACCGGACGGGACTCGGATCGTCTTCCAGTCCCTCCGCACAATCGATGCGTGGAACATCTGGCTCATCAAGGCGGACGGCACTGGCCTGACCGCCCTGACCACACTTACTAAGAAGACCAACCTCGGCTACGACCGCGGGATCCCTAGATGGTCGACGGACGGGAGCCGGATCGCCTTCGTATCTGGGCGGGCACTCGATGGAACCGACTCTTTGGGTAGTGCGTACAACATCTGGCTCATCAACGCCGATGGAACCGGCCTGACGCCGCTGACCACAGCCAAAATAGCGGAGAATGGGGAGCCTAGCTGGTCGCCGGACGGAGCCCGAATCACTTTCCAGTCCATTCGTCCCCTTGACGGGACCGACGCCGTAGGTAGTACCTGGAACATCTGGCTTATCAAGGCGGATGGAACCGGCCTGACCCCGCTGACCAAAGCCACCGCTGTTGGAGCAGACAGCTGGGAGCCTAGCTGGTCGCCGGACGGGACCCGGATCGCCTTCGAATCGCGTCGCGCACTCGATGGGACCGACGCTTTGAGCAAGAACGCTAGGTTCAACATCTGGATGAGCAAGGCGGATGGGACGGGACTGACCCCTCTGACCAAGACCACAGGCGCGCAGAACTGGGAACCTAGATGGTCAGCGAACGGGACCTGGCTCGTCTTCTACTCCGGGCAGGCACTCGATGGGAGCGACACTCCAAACCAAAACGAGACGTCCAACATCTGGACCATCAGGGCGGACGGCACCGGCCTGACGCCGGTGACAAGAGCCACCGCTCTTGGCGCGGACAGCTCCAATCCTGAGGTCTTTCATGATGTCAGCCCCTGTGGCGGCGGCGCCCTTAACGCGTGCGGCGGTTGCAAAGCGCTCTCCCCTCCCCCCGGCAGCGCTTGCCAGGAAGCCAATCGATGCGGACGCTGGCGTTGTGTCGGCAAGGAGGCGCTCACGTGCGACACCTCCCAATCGGCTCAGGACAACGGTTGCGGTGGGTGCACGCCGCTTCCGGTTCCCGAGAGCGGGGAAGGGCGCGGTGGCCAATGCACCTACCATGGCATCTACGAAGGCATCCTGGTATGCGCCAAAGGCGGCAATTCGCTCGTCTGCTGCCCCTTAGGAACCGCTGGCCCTGGATGCGGTCCAAACTGAGGGATCTGCCGGTGACTTGGCCTCTGGCTCTGGTAGGGACGAGTCCATAGCTACCGGGGACGCTACACCCAAGAGACGCTCCGATAAGAGCACTGACGCGCGATCTCGGTTTGTGTCGCTCAGGCAAAGAGCTGAGGGTGTGGTGACTGGCTCTCGCGCGCTACTTGTTTAGGTGTGCGACGACAATCCCGATCAGGACAATGCCGATCGTCTCGAAGCTGATTTGCTTGAGCGCGAGGATGTGCGGCATCGGCTGGACGACCCAATAGATCAAGAACTTCGGGACCACCATGACCATGGCCATCGCGATCCCGAAGCGGATACCCTGAGCCAGAGGGGGCTTGTCCTCCTTGCCACGAGAGTAGATCCAGACAAGGCCGAGCGACGTTAGGGCATGGGCCACGAACATGAAGGGAAAGTGCCGCTGCTGGTCGGCCGGGGAACGGAAGAGGCTCACGAGCTGCCCATAGTCCTGGGCGAGCAGCAGGCCGTGGATGGTGAACCCGAGGGCCATTGACATTACGAACACAACGACCACGGAGATCCAGAACCGCTTGCTCATAAGCCCTCCTGTAATTACGACCAAGATGGTACGCCCGGCCGTGCCAAGATAGTAGAGACGGCCGGATGATTTCTACCTAGGACGACGAGAATTGCGACTAGGCATCAGGCTCGCTGTGGCAGGTTCGTGAGAGGAGTTGCGGGCCCAGAATCCCTGTCTTAGAATGTGGATTAGTATAGCTATTGATCTATACAGTCCAGGAGGGCCATGAGAACTGTCCAGATGACTCTTAACACTGAGTTGGTCGCAGCCGTCGACAAGGCCGCTCGTCGCCTCGGCACGACACGGTCAGCCTTCACGCGCCAGGCTTTGCGTGAGGCGCTGAAGCAGGTTCACCTAAAGGCCAACGAGGAAAAGCAGCGGCGGGGCTACGCCAAGAGGCCGGTCCGGCGCGGCGAGTTTGACTCGTGGGAAAGCGAGCAGGTCTGGACGGACTGATGCAGCGAGGAGAGGTTCGCTGGTATCGGTTCTCAAAGCCCGACAAGACACGGCCCGTGCTCGTCCTCACACGTGACTCGGCTCTCCAATTCCTGGCTGAGGCGACGATCGCACCCGTCACTTCGACGGTTCGCGATATCCCCTCAGAGGTCGTTCTCACCAGAGCCGATGGAATGCCGAAGGAGTGCGCGGTCAATCTGGACCACGTGCAAACGATCTCGAAGGGCCGCATCGGGGGTCTCATCACGACTCTGGGGCCCCAGAGGATGGCTGAGGTCAGGTCGGCCCTCCTCTTCGCCCTTGGTTTCTAATTCGGAGGCAAAGATGCCCTACTCACGGAGTCGGTGTCGCGGGGCTCCAGCCATGGGCGAGAGTTTTGTGAGACGCTCAGCCGCGAGGAGAGGCAGATGAAGCTGCGATGCCGCCGGATCTGGAGCTGGATGTCGGCCATCGGGTTCGTCGCCGGGGCAATAGGGCCGGCCGCCGGTCAGGAACGGACCACGATCCAAGCTGACCGCGTCCTGGATGGGCGCGGCGGCGTCCTTCGCAACTTGAAGATCGTCGTCGAGGGCGGCCGCATAGCCGCCCTGGAGCCGAACCGTGGGGCCCCGGGGAAGTCTGGGCGTGTCTACGATCTTTCTCGTTTCACGGTCCTCCCCGGCCTGATCGACGTCCACAACCACATCGGGTGGTACTTCAATGCCAAGGACCGGCTCCATACCGAGAACGATGGCGAGAGCGGCGCTCAGGCGGCGCTCGCCGCGGCGGCCAACGCTTACGTCACGCTGACCGCGGGCTTCACGACTGTCCAGAGCGTGGGCTCACCCGAGGACGCGGACCTGAGGGACGCCATAAACCGGAGGGGCCTTCCCGGGCCGCGGGTGCTCACGTCGCTGGAGCCGCTCGATGCCAAGACGGGGTTCCCGGACGATCTTCGGCGGGCGGTGCGCGACCGGAAAGCCCAGGGCGCCGACCTTGTGAAGATCTTTGCTTCGAAAAGCATACGGGAGGGCGGGGGCCCGACGATGACCCAGGAGCAGCTGGACGCGGCGTGCGGCGAGGCTAAGGCGCTCGGCCTTCGCACCCTCGTGCACGCCCACAGCGCCGAGGCGATCCGAAGGGCCGCGCTCGCTGGCTGCACGCAGGTTGAGCACGGCGCCCTCGCCGACGACGAGGCGCTGAAGCTGATGGCCGAACGCGGCGTCTACTTCGACCCCCAGTGTGGCCTGATCTTCCAAAACTATCTGGAGAACAAGGCGAAGTACCTGGGTATCGAGAACTACACCGAGGAGGGGTTCGCGGCCATGGAGAGGGCCGTCCCGCTGGCGGTGGCGACCTTCCGGCGGGCGATCGCGACCAAGGGTTTGAGGGTGATCTTCGGGACCGACGCCGTGGCAGGGGCGCATGGGCGCAATGCCGAGGAGCTCGTCTGCCGGGTGCGCGAGGCCGGACAGACACCCGCCGACGCCATCGTTTCCGCCACCTCGAGCGCCGCGGAGTCTATTGGCCTCGGCGACCGGATCGGGCGGCTGGCCCCCGGGATGGAGGCGGACCTGGTGGCGGTGGAAGGCGACCCTCTCCTCGATATCACCGCCCTGAGGCGCGTGGTCTTTGTAATGAAGGGGGGGCGGGTCTACCGGAACGCGCCATAGTCCCCCTAACGTCCGTTCCCCTTCGCCTGCGCTGGCCGGAATGCGTCGGGCCCCTCTATCCAGCCCCGCTTGGGCGAGCGGGGATGAGCGGACGACGAACGGACGTCAGGCAGGTCCAATAGCTTGGTCCGCCTCTGCTCGTTGGCAACCGGTTGCCCGGTATCGACTAGAGGGTAGCGACCCAACCCGCGCCGGCTTCGTCCATGCTGAGGCCGAAAGTGTGCTGGAAGGCGGTGGCGGTGTTCGCGCCGGAGCAGGCCCGGAAGAACTGGGCGGTTTTGGCGATGCCCTGGGTCTTGATGAGGAAGGCCACGAAGGAGCCGGCCACCGGGTAGGCTGTCTGGGGGTCCATGCGGTCAAACTGGGCGACGAGGGCGGACACGCTCATGACCTGGCCGGTCTTGACCACGTCCTTGGCGATGGAGTTGACGCTCTTTCCGCCCCACCGGGCCTCGTCCCCGACGGCAACCGCGAGGCCCTCGTGGAAGAAGGTGCCGGGGTTTCCGAGGCGCTCGGCCACGAGGTGGACGATTTCGTGGGGGTGGAAGGCCTTCATGGAGTGGATCTGGCCGGGGCCGGAGGTGGCGACGGTCAGGCCGGCCGCGTAC
>DATMML010000132.1 GCA_035570235.1 Vicinamibacteria bacterium
CGTGGCATCCTGACTCGCCCACATGACGGGCGCTACGGCCAGGAGGGCCGGAAGTAAGGCACGTGGAGCGTCGAGACCCCCGCCGACGTTTGGCGGACGCCGCGGGAAGCGTGAACGGCACATTCAGGACGCCGACTCCGACCAGGTCGCGCTCGGTCGTCTGGACGGAGGCGTGCCCGAGGAGGAACTGGACTGCTCGAGGGCGCCGCCGGAGAGCGGGCAGAGTTTCGCGCAGGTCCGGCGCAGGTCGTGCCGCAAGAGTTGCAGACCGAGGTCTGCCGCGTACTCCGCCACGATGCCGAGGACGGCCGTGGTGGAGAGCTTCTCCCCGACGACACTCCCCCACCGGCTGACGGCCCGGAAGATCCTGCCCGCAGTGATCCCGGCCGCCTCGATCCACGCCCGGAGGGCGCTCTCGACCCAGTCCGGGACGGGCGCGTCGTCCACCACCGTGATCAGCGTCCGCTTGGCATCCTCCAGGAGCGACAGCCACGAGTGCCGGCTCCCGTCCAGATGCAACATCTCCCCAAAGCTCCCCTTCCTCTCCCTCCTCCTCCGGTGACGACCACGTGCCTTGTGCTTCATCACCAGCCCCGCACCCTGCAACGCCGCCTTCACAAACGTGTACGACACCTTCACTCCATGCTCCCGACACGCCGTTTGAAAAAAGTGCCTCACATTCCAGCCCCGGTACCGCTCCCGATACAGCCTCAGAAGCCTCTTCACCTCCTCCACAGGTACGCTCCTCGGCGATGGACTCCGCCGCCGCCGGTCAAAAAGTCCCTCATATCCCCACTTATCCAAACCACACCGGTACCGCCTCATGGTCCGCATGCTCACGCCCAATATCTCCGCCGCCCGAAAACCAGTGGATCTCCCCAGACAGCGCCCGCAACACGACTTCCTGAATCTTCATCGCCCGCTCCCAGGCAGCTTCGCTGTACCCCATCCCCCCCTCCCAGGAGCCCAAGACTGGGGTACCCACGCCGCCGCCCAAAAACGGTCAATTCACTTGCTCCAAAGACCGGCCAAATCATGTGCTCTCCACACGCTGCGGCCTGCGGCCTTGACGCCCGCCGAAGGCGCGTGCTAAAAGCGACTGGTTCACCACGCCGACTAGCCCGGGCCCCCAACCGAATGAGTTGTCGCTTTTCCGGGCTGAGGAGTGGATTCACAAGCCCTGGGTGACAAGCGTGGGCATCACATCCACCGCCGCCAGCCGCAACGACCGCTTCAGGGAGCTGGTGAACCCCGCCCGCCATGTCTACCGCACCCAGTTCATCATCCGCGACCCCCTGACCGGCCACGGGAACCCCATCTCGACCACCCGGCTGAGCGCCAAGGGCATCGGCTTGAGGACTAACGAGGGCAAAGTGGAAATTGGGGTGATGTCTGCTTTCCAAAGGAGGCCCGCGTGACAAACGGCAAGCTCGGCCGCCGTGAGTTCGTGAAGTCGGCGGTGGGAGCGGGGGTGGCCCTCGGGGTCGTGGGCCGTGCCGCCCCCGCCCATGCCCGCGTGGTTGGTGCGAACGACCGCATCAACGTGGCCGTCATCGGCAACGGCGGCCGGGGGGCCGACCTTTTGCGGTGGGTCATGGAGACGGGGGGCCAGATCGCTCCGACGTCGCCTCCTTCGATGGGGCCCCCTCCGGTCCGTAAGGAGCCAGACCCCGCTCTGGCCGCCCAGGTCGTGGCCGTGTGCGACGTCTACGCAAAGAGGAAGGACGCGGCCGCCCAGTTCGCCAAGTGCGATTCCGCCCTGGACTACCGTCAGATCCTGGACCGCTCCGACGTGGACGCCGTGATCATCGCGACCCCCGACCACTGGCACGCCCGCATGGCGCTGGAGGCCATGGCCAAGGGCAAGGACGTTTACCTCGAGAAGCCGGTCACCCACACCGTAGAAGAAGCAAAGAGCGTGGCGGCGGCGGTGAAGAAGACCGGCCGCATCTTGCAGGTTGGCTCTCAGACCACAAGCTCCGACCAGTGGTGGAAAGCGCGCAAGGCCATCCAGGACGGAATGATCGGGAAGCTCCTGATGAGCCAGGGCTCCTACCACCGCAACTCGGACAAGGGCGAATGGAACTGGACCATCGATCCGGACGCGGGTCCGGAAGGAAAAGGGGCCGACTTCGTGGATTGGAAGATGTGGCTGGGCGACGCTCCCCCCCGGCCGTGGGATGCCGACCGCTTCTTTCGATTCCGCAAGTACTGGGACTACTCGGGCGGGATCGCCACCGACCTCTTCTACCACGTGCTCGCGCCCCTCAACATCTGCTGGGGCGAGCCACAGTTCCCCCGCCGAGTGACCGCGAGCGGCGGGATCTACGTGTTCAAGGACGACGGGCGCGAGGTCCCCGACACATTCACGCTAACCGCTGACTACCCGAAGGGCCATAGCCTCGTGCTCAGCTCCTGCATGGCCAACGACGCGCACATCCCCGGGCTCATCCGCGGCCACGAGGGGACGATCGTGATGGTCCCCGACGGTAAGTTCGAAGGGCGCGTCGACTACATAACGGTGACGCCGCAGCCCATCGCCAAGGAAGCCTTCAAGAACCGGCACGGCACCATCGAGATGAAGATCGAGACCGAGCCGCGCGAGTCGCACATGGAGAACTTCCTCCGCTGCGTGCGGATGCGGCAGACGCCCACCCTTGACGCCGACACCGCCTACCGGGCCATGGTGCCCATCGGCATGGCGGTGCAGTCGTACCGCGAGGGCCGGGTGCTCTATTTCGACGAGGCCCAGGAAAGAGTCGTCCCTACCGTGCCAAGAACGTAGGCTACGGCACGGAAAAAGGCGCTACCCAGTCTTGCAGTTGGGGTGCGAGCACTTCCGCCGAGGGGTAGAAGAGCAGGATCGGGTCAGCTCTTCTCGCCGAAGGTCTGCTCGACGCGAACGCGCGTTCGCACCTTGACCCCGTTTTTCTGGGCCGGGGTGTAGCGCCAGTCCTTAACGGCGGCGAGAACCGCATTATCCAAGATCTCTCCCGCCGACTCCACGACGCGCAGTTCCGCGGGTTCGCCCTGTTCCGTCACCGTCATCTCGACTGCGACCGTCCCCCGGAGCTTCAGCTTGCGGGCGGCATCGGGGTAGGACGTGGTCTCACCCGAGATCTTCTGGGGTGGAGTTACATCGGGACCCGGTTCCAGGAAATCCCCCTCCCGGATCCATCCCAGGCTCCGCAGGTGCTCCTTCAACTCCGCCGCGCTCTTTTGGGAAACCGAGAGCCGACCGAGCAGAGGAATCCGGTCGCCCGCCCTTGCCTGCACGGTCTGCACCCAGGGAACGTACCCCTTCCGGGTCATCTCCACCCGGTGCTTGCCGGGGGGGAGCGAAAGGGTCGCGATGGGCGTCGTCCCCCTGGACTGACCGTCGACGGCCACTTCGGCTCCGTCAGGGTCCGAGTGGACTTGAAGGATCGCGCTCACAGGCTGCAGGGTGAACCGCAGGGGCATTCCGAAACCTCCCGCGGGCACGTCCAGGGCCAATTCCGCGGAGGAGAACCCCGCGAGAGCGACCCGAATGGCGTGGCGACCGGGACGCACCCCGGCAAGAGTAAGCGGTGACTTCCCCGCCTCCGTGTTGTCGACCCAGACTTGGGCACCCACGGGGTCGGTCGCGACCTCGATTCCACCCCTCCGGGCCGGCGACAGAGCTTCCGCAAATGGCTGGGAAGGGGCGGTGCCCCGTAGCGCGATTACAGCTACCACCCCCGCGAGGACCAGTGCTCCAACGCTGAGGAGGGGCTTCAGCTGGCGCGAGAGCAATCGTGGAGACGGGGCCGTCGCAGGCCGGGGCGCACTGCCTGACGGGAGCCCCTTCAGATCATGGGTTGTGACATCGCCCACCGCATGCGGCTCTCCTTCCGACGGGAAGGGAGTCTCGGGCATCGTTGCCGAGATGGCGGCGTCGGCGCTCCGTCGGCCCAGCGCGGCCACGAAGGAGACGCCGCTCGGGAAGCGTACGCTCGGGTCCTTGGCCAAGGAGCGGCGGAAGACCTCATCGAAACGCGGGGGAAGCGCCGGGTTGTAGGACGAGGGAGGAGGAGGATCGACATTGACCACACTGTGGACGATCTGGGCGATGGACTCCCCATCAAAGCACTTCTTCCCAGTAAGCGTCTCGTAGGCCACCACGGCAAGGGAGAAGAGATCCGTGCGCGCTGAGGCCCCGCTGGATGTGATCTGCTCAGGAGCCATGTAGGAGGGTGAGCCGACGAACTCGCCCGCCGCCGTCATCGCGGTGGAGGTGAGATGGGCGACCCCAAAATCCATGATCTTGGGGCGCCCATCGGGCAGGATCATGATGTTTGAAGGCTTGATGTCCCGGTGGATCGTCCCCTTGCTATGGGCGTAGTCGAGACCTTCGGCAACCGGGCCCAGAATACGCAGTACCTCGGCCAGCTCGAGACGACCCGCCAGCTGAAGATGCCTCTGAAGGGTGACGCCTTCCAGGAGTTCCATCACGAAGAAGTCGTCGCCCACGTCGAAGACGGTGGTGATGTAGGGGTGAGCCAGGTTACCCGCGGCCTGGGCCTCCCTGCGGAAGCGCTTCATGTACTCTTCGCCCCGCGTGCTGGTGAGATACTCGGTCTTGAGCGTCTTGATTGCAACCACGCGCTTCGCCATGGGATCGAATGCCCGGTACACGCGACCCATGGAGCCTTCGCCGACCAGGCCCAGGACTTCGTAGCGCCCAAATGTGGTGGGAACGCGAACCTCGCGTGGTCGTGGCGAGTTGGGCTCCGACCCGGATCCGCGGTCTTCGCCGTCGCCTTCTGACACGCCTACACCCCAGTTCTGCGATAACCGTTGGCTCTAAAGGGAAGTCCTCGACGTCCGATCGGCCAAGGGGCTAGGAAGGTGATTATGCTCTTTAACCAACGGAATATCCATCCTCACGCGACTCTGATGCCCCAGGGATCTCGCCGGTTTCAGGGTTACTCACGCCGGGCGATGGCGAGCGCCTCAAGCACACGGTTGCTCCGGCCACCCCCGAGGTGAGCTCCCAGCCGGCTCCAGTCCTCGAGCTTCGAAGGGCAGTGGAGCGCAGGGAGCTGGATCGGCGACCCGGCTCCAGGGGGGGCCGGGCGTTTTGCCCATTCCGGGGCCCGGGGAATTTACGGTCGAAGGGCCGGACGGACGCGAGAAGGCATTACACCCGAACTTGAGACTCTTTGTCAGACGTCGTGGACGTCATCCCTATCTTTGGATCGGGGCACGTCATAGCCCCATCCCTTCCCGGGCTGAATGAGCGCGTCGAGCAGGCGGCGAGCCGCCGCGGCGTCCACCGGGCCGGAGAATAGGTAGCCCTGGGCATAGTCACAACCCATAGTCTGCAAACGGCTTAGTTGATCCTGTGTCTCAACGCCCTCCGCCACGACGTCCATCCCCAGCCGGTGCGCGAGTGTCACGATGGTGCGCACGATCTCCAGCTTTTGGGGGCGGAAATCCATCTCGCTCACGAAGCAGCGGTCGATCTTCAGGTGATTCACGGGCAGGTTGTGGAGGTGGCTCAGGGACGAGTATCCGGTGCCGAAGTCGTCGATGCTCACCTCAACCGCCAAATCCCGGATCCGAGAGAGGGTAGCGCCGGCGGCGACCGCGTCCTCCAGAAGCACCCCCTCAGTGATCTCGAGGCGTAAGTTGCGAGCCTCCATTCCGGTGGTGCGCAGCGCCGCCTGGACCTGGTCCACCAGATCGCGCTGCAGCAAGTCCTTCCCGGACAGGTTGACGCTGAGCTCGAGCGGGCGCTCCCCAAGACGCTCCCTGCTCCAGGCCTGCGTCTGCCTGCACCCCTCTTCGAGAACCCAGCGGTCGATGGGCAGGATCAGCCCCGTGTCCTCTGCCACGGAGAGGAAATCCGCGGGTGGCAGCAGGCCGCGCTCGGGATGGCGCCACCGCACCAGGCCTTCGAACCCCGCGATGTTCCCAGCCCCCAAGGCCACGATGGGCTGGTAGTGGAGCTGGAATTCGCCCCGCTCCAGCGCACGGCGCAGTCCCATCTCTGTCTCGAGCAGGGCAACTTCCCGTTCGTGCATGGCGTCGTCGAAAACCTCGAAACGAGCGCGTCCCAGGGCTCGGGCTCGACGGAGCGCGGTGTCGGCGTCGCGGAGGATGTCCTCCGGCCGCCGGTGGGCCCTCGAGGCCAAAGCGATCCCCATGCTGGCCGTCGTCACCAACTCGCGGCCACCGAAAAGGAAGGGCTCCGCCAGAGCCTCCTGAACCCGCTGGCCCCTGATCGTCGCCTCTTGGCCATTCTCCACCTGGTCAATCAGGACTGCGAACCCGTCTCCCCCGAAGCGTGCGACAAGGTCCGGCGGCCGAACGGCAGACTCCAGCCGGCGGGCGATGGCGGACAGGATCCAGTCGCCGGTAATGTGGCCCAAGCTGTCATTGATGGCGCGGAAACGATCGAGCCTGAGCAGCAACAGGGCGAAGGGTTGCCGGCCTTGCTGGAGGCCGGCGAGAGCATGCTGGAGTCGCTCCAACAGAAACGGCCGATTGGGAAGGCCGGTGAGGGCGTCGTGACGGGCCACGTGATGGAGTTTCTCCTCGGCGCACCTTCGCTCCGTGATGTCGACGGCCACGCCGACCGCGCCCCTAAGCTCGCTTGAGGGACCGCGGAAGGGCTCGACGTGGGTCTGGAACGCCCGCCCCTGCCACGTGAAGGCGAAGTCCACGTCCTCGCCCCCGAGCGCCCGAAGGTGGGCGGCGATGGGCGGGAAGGCAGAGTCCGCCGTGTCGAAGTACTCGTAGAGAGTCCTCCCCACGGCTTGGCAGGGCTGCAGACCCAGCGGCTCGAGCCCCGCCCCGCGGGAGGATGTGATGCGGAGGTCGGTATCCGTGGACCAAAGCACGGCCGGCAGGAACCCAGTCAGGAGGCGCATGCCCGGGCACTCGCACTTCACGCCGTCCAGCTCAGCGGCCGTCGCAGGTGAGACGTCGCCCTGCCGACGCTTCGACGAAGAAGGCCGTCGCTCCACGCGGCACCTCCCTTCGCGGCCCGGGGCCGATGGGCCTCAAGCGTTTCTCTGAACTGCTTGGCCAGGTCGCCTCCGATCCGAAGGAGGCCCCGTGCTCCGCGTCCCCAGGGGTTGCGCTCCCCGGTTCGCTTAAGGGCAGGCGTGAGGTCGCCTACGCGACCCCATCTGTACGCGTTCCCAACCTACGGCCCCCTACGGATGCCGTGCTGTGAGAGTGGTCACAAATAGCAGCAGGCCTTGCGCGCCCGTGCGGGCGATCACCCTCCGTAGCCTGCCGACGGAACGCATTCCGATCACCAACCGGTTGCGTCGTTATTCCGTCCAGTAGAGGGGGTTCGAGGCCGCAAGCAACTTTCCGAACGCCGGCTCCGGGAGGGCCTCGCTGAAGACCCAGCCCTGAATCTCGTCACACTCCAGCCCTCTGAGGACGTCCAGTTGAAGTTGGGTCTCGACGCCCTCGGCGACCACCCGGTGGCCAAGATTGTGGGCCACCTCGATGATCCGCCTCACGACGCCCGTCTCGCGAGGCTCCCGTCCGAGGCCGGTGACGAGAGGCCGGTCAATCTTCAATCGTCGGATAGGGAGCCCGTTGAGGTAGCCGGGCAGAGATTGCCAGGCGCCAACATCGTCGATGCTGATTCCGATGCCAGTGCTCACGATGTCGCGGAGCACAGGAACCGTGAGGTCGAGATTCTGCCGGGCCGCATTCTCGCTAATCTCGAGCTCCAGACGTCGCCGAGCCAGGCCAGTCTCATTGAGGATCTCCTCAAGGGTCGTTCTGAGACGGGACTGCTGGAACTGTCGCACAGAGACGTTCACGGAGATCCGCACCGGGGGGAGCCCTCGGTCGCCCCACCCTCTGGCGTCGCCGCAGGCCTTTCGCAGAGCCCACTCACCCATGGGTACGATCAGGCCCATCTCTTCGGCCACGGGCAGAAACTCCGCGGGAAGCAGAAGCCCCCTATCCGGGTGAAGCCAGCGCAAGAGCGCCTCCGCCCCGACAATTCGGCCCGTGGCGAGCTCTACCTGGGGCTGGTAAAAGAGGGCCATTTCCTCGTGTTCGAGAGCCATGCGCAGGCGGTTGTTGAGATCCAAGCGCTCCAGAGTGTGTCGCTGCGCGGCTTGATCGCAAATCTGGTAGGCGTTTCGCCCCTGCTCCTTGGCCAGGTACATGGCTCCGTCGGCGTTCTTCAGGAGCGTACCCGCATCTTCACCATCCTGGGGAAAGAGGGCAATCCCGGCGCTCGTGGTGACGTGCAACTGATGACCATTAACCCGGAACGGCTCACCGACACGGCTCAGGATCTTCTTCGCAACGCCGGCGGCCTCCTCCTTGTGCCGCACGCTGACAAGAAGGAGAAGAAACTCGTCTCCCCCGAGGCGCGCCACGGCGTCCTCCTCACGCACACAGTCTCTCAGCCGCGCGGCCACGTCCTGCAGGATGCGGTCGCCAACCGCGTGGCCGAGGGTGTCGTTGATCTCCTTGAAGTGGTCCAGGTCCAGCCACACGACCGCGAAGCCCCGGCCGCTCCGACGGGCTTGGGCGAGGGCCAAGTGAAGCCGGTCCTTGAGAAACATCCGGTTAGGGAGGCCCGTCAATGGATCATGGTAGGCGTGGTACTCAATCCGCTCCTCGGCCATCTTGCGTTCGGTGATGTCGATCAGGGTACCCTCAACGAGATCCGCTCCGTCTTGTCCGGGAATGAGCGTTTCGTTCTCGAGCGCCCACACGCTGGTGCCATCCCTTCGCCGGATGCGGACCTCGAAGTTCGTGAGGGAGCCCTTCTCCTTGAGTCGAGCCAGGAAGGCTTCACGATCCTCCCGGTTGAAGAAGAGGTCCCACGCGGAATGAGCCAGGACCTCCTCACGCGAGGAATAGCCCAGGATGCGGGCGAAAGCCTCGTTACACTCGAGCAGTCGACCATCGAGCGTCGCCCGGTACACGCCCGCGAGATTTCTCTCGAAGAGCAGGCGGTAGCGCTCTTCGGAGGAACGAAGCGACTCTTCCGCTCGCTTTCGCTCGGTGATCTCCTCGCTGCAGGTCACGATTGCGATGGTGCGACCGTCGGATCCGATGAGAGCGTCCGAGAGGAGCTGTACAGGGAAGATGGTCCCGTCCCTACGCACGTTGACCGTCTCGCGCTTCCAGCTCTTCAATTGCTCGGGCTGTCCCGCTGCCGGCCGCCACTGCGGTGGCATGAAGGTTCTCACGTGCTTCCCGATGAGTTCCTGGGTTCGGTACCCGTGCATGGCGGCCTCGGCGGGGTTTGTGTACAGGATTCGGCCGCTGGCGTCGGTGATCGTGACACCGATCTTGACCGTCTCCACTGCCTTCTGGAGACGCCGCAACCCCTCCAGCGTCCGCTCGCGTTCCATGAACTGGCCGATACGGCTACTGATGTCGCCTACGATGTCGATGATCTCTTGTCGAAGGGCACGGGGCTCGCGGCTGTATAGCGCCAGGACTCCCACGACATCGTTGTCAATCCGCAAGGGCCAGGCCAGAGCCGCCTGGAGACCGGCCGCGGCGGCCCTGGTCTGGCCGAGGGTGCCCGCCGCTGCATCGAGCCACACGTACCGTCCTGACTCCCAGACCTGCCCAGGGAGATCCTCTCCGCGGGTGATGGCCTCGTCGGGCCTCGCTGGTTCCTCGCCCTTTTCGGCCTCAGGGGCGGGCCAACGGGCCTCCGGCCGCAGCGCACGAGTGTCAACGTCAACCAGCCACAGCTCGCCGAGGTCCCACACGAGGCCCTCGCAGAGCGTCTGGAGGAGCCCCGGGGCCGCGGCGCGCAAGGTCGGGGCCTCCGTGAGGAGCCGCGTGATCGCAAACTGCATGGCCAGGCGCCGTTCGGCTCGCTGCTTCTCTGTGATGTCACGGGCGATAGCGGAGGCGCCGATGACTCGACCGTCAGCGTCCCGGATGGGTGAGACGGCAAGGGACACAGAAACACGGCTGCCACCTTTCCGGACGCGAACGGTCTCGAAGTGCTCGATCCTCTTCCCATTCCGGATCCTCGCGAGAATGTCAGTGACCTCATCGGGTCGGTCAGGGGGAACGAGGATCGAGATGGGCCGCCCTTCCACTTCTGCGGCCGCGTACCCATAAAGCGCTTCTGCCCCCAGATTCCAGCTGACGATGGTCCCGTCCAGCGTCTTGCCGACGATGGCATCCTCGGAGGAACGCACGATCGCCCCCGCCTGGGAGAGGGCGATCTCCGCCCGCCTCCGCTCCGACACAGTGGCGGCCACGGCCAGGGTTGTGACTCCGGTGACGCCCATGAAAGCCTGCAGGAGCAGGAGCGTCTCGTTGGGCGACTGCCTCCCGAAGGGACCGTTGCCCTGGACGGCGCCCCAGATCGCGATGCCCGAGAGCAATGCGGTGGCCGTGGCTGCCTCGCGCGGCTCGAAGCGGAACGCCGCCCACAGGAGCGGCGGGAGAGCGATGAATGCCAGGGGGTAGTTCCTCGTCCCGAGGGCGAGCAAGCCGTCGAAGATCACGAGGCCGACCACGACCAGCGAAGCCACGAGCAGAGCGGCCTCGATCGCCCGCCCACGATCCCAGCGCGGACGCGCCGTCGTGCCCCAGAGTAGCAACAGGGGTGCGATGACCAGTGCGCCTCCCATGTCCCCGAGCCACCATGTGAACCAGATCGACCCGTAGTTGGCCCAGGGCGCATATCCCCCCAGGGACAAGCTCGTGACCCCAAACGTGGCGCTCACGGTTGTCCCCACCAGGCCCGCCAAAGCGGCGAACTTGAAGACGTCCGGTGGTCTATCGAAAGCTCGCAGTCCCCCGGCCAGGCGGCGGACAAGCCAGGCACCCAGGACCCCCTCCAGCGTGTTCCCGGTGGCGATGCCCAAAGAGGTCAAGGCCGAGCCCGCAGTGGTCAGGTTCGCTAGGAAAGCACCGGCGAAGACCCCGGGCCAGACACGAAGGCCCATGCCGAGGAAGGCCGCGAGCGCGATGCCCGTAGGCGGCCAGACGGGCGTGGCGCTCACATGGAGGAATGCCAGCTTGAGCCCCAGTTTGGCAGAGATGAAGTAAACGGTCGCGAGGACTGCGACCGCTCCAAGCTGGGACAGGCGATGCCGCAGCACCTCGCGAGGAGGTGGTGTGCGGCCCGGAAGGAGAGGATTGACCACCTGCGCCCCTTGACCCGCCGTTGCGGCGGGAGAGACTCCCTCAGTGGCTGATCATGCTCGGCGAGAAGAACTTACGCCCGCGCGTGGGCGAGCACGAACCCCCGAGAAGCCTATCCCTTTTCTGGATAGACATCTCCTCACCATAACAATGGCTTTTTTGGCCAGCACTTCGTAGTGAGCAGGATCACAGGCTTAACTTACTTGTTAATAGGGCTTTGCGTTGTCGCTGGAGAAGGGAGGCTCGTTTACTCGCGGAACGCGGCTCGAGGCAACCGCGGGATCTGAGCCACCCCTCCGAAACGGGCCGGCTCTGGGCCGCAAGCAAGCAACCGACACAGACTTAGCGATTGGAGGGTCCCCCCTCTCCCTCCCAGCGTTCCAGGTCGTTCTCCCCCACGGTCTCTTCGGCGAGGGGAGGCATTCTTCCCTCATGAACCTCTTCCCGGGCCGGGGCGGGATTCACCGCGCCGTTCAGGACCGCCCCGTCATGCATCCGGAGGCGCTCGACCCGGAAAAGGCCCTTGGCACGGGCCGTCTCCCGGAGAACCAGGATCCCGGCACGTATCTCTCCCTCGAACGTCCCTTCGACGTCCACCCGACTCGATCGAACCTGGGCTCGGGCATCTCCTCTCGGGCCGATTCTGAGCTCACCACTGAGCTTGACGCTGCCCTCGAAACGGCCCAAGACCACCAAGTCCTTTCCTACCACCTGACCTGAGAGAAGTGACTCCTCAGCAACAACGCTCGCCCCATCGGCATCATTTGCCACTAGATCCCCTCTCCGGTCCCGACAACCGGACCCCTCTGTACCCGAGACCAGTCTAAAGCCAGGCTGGTAGCCAGCCCTTGGACGCCTACACCCAGGACCCCTGAATCGGAATAGTGCAACGGACCTCCCCTGACCGGGTCCTCGTCTACGCTGGTTGAGAAAACTGGAGGAACAATGGCCCAGACTGTTCCGGTCCGCGAACTGCCCATCCCACACCTCAAGGACGACTCCCCCGAGTCGTGTCCTGTGACCGTCGAGGAGCTTGTCCGGTATCTCAGGGCCAAAACCGAAGCCAAGGCCATCACGACCAACGATCTTATCTTCATAAGAACGGCTCAGGTCTACGAGTGCGGCTATTGGGTTTGGCGCTTTGGAGATCGGCAGCCCCAGGGATACGTGCTCGTGATGCGCGACCCCGAGGGTGACGCCTGGATCAGTTGCTACTCGAGCACGGCCAATCTCGACCCCCAGCAGATGCTTCTCGCCGACTACCGGATGGCCCTACAGGACAACTAAGAGCGTGGGAAGCTGTCATCACGGTCCTGGGCGGGGGTCCCAGGAGGTCGCCTCTTGGTCTCGAGCGTCCCCAAGGCATCTCTTCTCGTGGCGGCGGGGGCGGGGGCGCCTTAGCGGCGCCCCCGTTCTCACGCTCTGCACGAGGTCCTATTTCGGCTGTGACACCACCCGCAGATACGGCTTCAACGTCTTGAAGCCTTGCGGATACTTCTTCTTGGCGTCCTCGTCGGAAACCGATGTGGGAATGATGACGTCCTGACCCGGCTTCCAGTTCACCGGGGTCGCCACCGTGTACTTTGCGGTTAACTGAATCGAGTCGACCAGACGCAGCACCTCATCAAAGTTGCGCCCGGTGCTCATCGGATACACGAGCATGGCCTTGACCTTCTTGTCGGGCCCGATGATGAAGACGGAACGAACCGTCGCATTCTCGGCCGCGGTTCGCTTCCCGCCGCTCGCGTTTGGATGAATCATATCGTAGAGCTTCGCGACGGTAAGTTCGGCGTCGCCGATCAGGGGGTAGTTGACGGCATGACCCTGAGTCTCTTGGATGTCCTTGACCCACGCCTTGTGGTCGCTGACAGGATCCACGCTGAGTCCGATGATCTTAACGTTGCGTTTCTCGAAATCGGGCTTTAGGCCGGCCATGTATCCAAGCTCGGTCGTGCAGACGGGGGTGAAATCCTTCGGATGCGAGAACAAGATGACCCACTTGTCCCCGATCCATTCGTGGAATCGTATCTTCCCCTCGGTGGTCTCGGCGGTGAAGTCCGGTGCTTCGTCACCTATGCGTACAGCCATGTTCGACCTCCATTTGGCTCCCCGGTCGGGATACTCTCGTCGCCCCCCCCGCCGGGCTACTTCCCGATCCAAGACAATCCGGGAGTCACGGTTGCGGGTCTTGGATACCAAAATCCTAGCACAACCCGAGCAAGATACTTCGCCGGCACTCACGCAGTGGGACATTGGAGCGCTTGACCGAACGCGACCCCCGGCAGCCGGTTGCGACCAGCAGAGGCTGCCCAAGGCTATCGGACCTGCCTCGGCGTCGGTTCGTGGTACCGTGGCATCCTGAGTCGCCCACATGACGGGCGCTACGGCCAGGAGGGCCGGAAGTAAGGCACGTGGAGCGTCGAGACCCCCGCCGAAGTTTGGCGGACGCCGCGGGAAGCGTGAACGGCACATTCAGGACGCCGACTCCGAGTAGGAAGGAATGCGTACGATATGGATTCAGGTGTCAGGCTCGCCGCCGCGGACTGGCTCACAGAAATCACAAAGAGGAGGCACCCGGTGATCGCTCTCACGCTCATGTTGGCCTTCGTCGGCCTTGAAGCCTCGCCCGCTCCCGCGAGTCCTGCCCCCCACGTCCGTTCCTTCTGGAAGGGTATCGTCGGTAACGGCTATGCCGTCCCCGCGGGGGAGTCTCCCGCCGCATTGATCCAGGAACTCTCGGGATATCTCGGGTCCCCCGACCGGGAACTTCGTGACGAGTTTGCCTACGCCATCCCGGTCCAATGGATCTACCGCGACAAGCGCCTGGCCCCGGGGGAGCTCCGAGGTCTGCTGCAGCTGTGGTCCGCCAACCTGGAGCTGGGTCTGGGAGACAGCGGCAACGACACCGTCCTCCTCCGATCCTTCTCGACGCTCGACCTTTCGATCCTGGCTGCGTTGGACAACGAACGGCCCTTTCTGACGGACGCCGAGTTCCAGGGGCTTCTTGCCCAAGGGCTGAGGTATCTCGAGAAGGAGCGCGACGTCCGGGGATACGACGAGCGCGTGGGATGGATCCATGCGACCGCCCACACCGCGGACCTGCTCAAGTTCCTCTCTCGCAACACAAAGCTCAAGGCCACGGACCAGAAGCGGATCGTCGAGGAAATCGCGGCCAAGCTGGAGGGCGCAGGGTCGGTCTTCACCCATGGCGAGGACGAGCGCCTTGCCCGCGCGCTCCTCTCCCTCGCCCGTCGTCCCGATTTCGATCCCTCATCACTTCTAGGGTGGTGCCAGCGTCTCAAGGCTGCAGAGACCAGCCTCCGGGATGCTCCGGTCTTCGATCACGACCGCTTCATCGCCCTTCAGAACGAAAAGAACTCCCTCAAGAGCTTGGCCGTGCTGCTCGCCGGGGAGAAGACTCTCACCGTCGCCGGTAAGGAAGTCGAGGCAAGTCTCATCGCCGTGTTGGTCGGCTAAGGGAAGCGACCCATACCCCGTTGGGCGGGGCGGGCTGGCCAGGCGTTCTCCTGTGGCCACGATTCAAGGAGGCTCGCCGGGTGGGGGCCGCAGAGCCCCTGCAAGCTCAGCGCTTTCGTCTCGCTCTGGCGCGCGACTTCGAACGCCGCGTCTTGCTCATTCGAGGCGGCCCGACACCACCCGAGGGCAGGGTGGCCACCAGCCTCTTAGGCGCCACGGCGCGGTAGCTCTCATCGATCCACTGCCGGAGGACTGGGAGCGGGGGCTTGTCACGCGAGCCGAAGCGCGAGGTCACCCAACCGCTCTTGCCCAAGTTGTAGCCGGTAGGAGAAGCGAAGGGGAGACTCAACGCCAGGCTCGCTGATTGCGGCAGCTTGACGCTCATGTGGAGGCCATCGCTCGCAACGCCCAGGAAGACGAATACCTTCTTCCCGACCTTGATCACGCTCTCACCCCAGGGGAAATCCTCGTAGGCGGATGGGTAGGAGAGCGCGAATCGACGCAGGATGGCCTCACCTTGTTTTGCGCTGCTCATATGTGCCTCTCCCCATCATGCACCTCTCTTGGTGCCTGGACCAGCTCCAATTGGGGGCCGTGCGATGGTGTGGTCGGGCACTCTTTCGGCCCTTCACTTCACCCAGAGCACCGGCTGCCGGATGAAGAAGTTCCGAATCACCTCGTCAACGCTCGAGTCCGCCCTCAGGGTCTTCCACAGCTCCACGTACGTCGGCTCCCGAAAGGCCCGGCCCGCGAAAAGCAAGCTCGCCTGGCGCATCGGCCACTCGGTGTCGTATGAGACGTCCGAGGGGAACGGCCAGCCCTTACGGTCGCGGATGTAGGGCACCATGAACGCCATCGCTCGACGCATCCCCCGCCCGTCGGGGAGCTCGAAACTCCAGAGGTCATCTTCCGGTAGCGACAACAACTGGGCAATGGCCGCCAGCGCCTCCAGATTGAAGAGGGAATAGGAGTAGGGTTTCGTGCGCCTCGTCTCCAGGGGGAAGCTGCCATCGGCGGCCATTTGGCTCGGCAGGAGGACGGTCTTGAAGCGGCTGCGACAGTAGTCCGTCAACTCCTGGTTGTTCGTCAGGCTGGCGAAGGCCGCGACCTGCATGACCCAGCAAGTGCCGTGATTGTTCTTGGCCTCGCGCTCCTCGAGCCCGTTCGCACTCGTGGTGAGCCAGCGGAGATAGTCCGCGAACCACTGACGGACGCCCTCGTGCTCAGCTCTCGTCAGTCCGGGGGCGCCCACCAGCGTCTCGACCGCGCGCGCGACCTCGACGAGGTGGATCGTGTCGATAACCCCGGTCCCACGCCCGCTGACCCGGCCGTGGATCGCCTGCGCGTAGCGGAGGTGGGGACTCATGCGCGTGGCTTCCTCAAGGAACCATGCGCGAAGGTGAAGGGCGGCGTGGGTCGCGTAGCGAGGGTCTCCCGTCAACTTCCAAGCCGCGGCCAGGGCGGGGACCTGGACGCTCAGACGCATGAGGGCACGGCGGTGATCAACGAAATTGTGCGGGTTGGACAGGCCGTCGCGTTGAATGTAAGGCCCGTCTGGATGCCCGGGGTCCGGCCACCAATAGTCGCCCTCAGAGAAGAAGTCGTGGACTCCACCCGCACTCCGCTCGGACCCGGAGCTTGTGACTGTATCCGGCGGCTGGGTGAGATAGGCGTGGGCCGCCTTCAGGATCCGCTCGCGATCGAAAGCTGGGAGATCAAGAGGTCGATCCCCCGCCCCTGGGCCAGCCAACGCGAGCACAACAGAAGGAGCGAGGAAGAGCGGGATCAAGAAGATCTCTCTAACTAACGGTCATGGTTGGGGCCGGTGCGGTTCGTTCCTAGACTTGTCCTTCAGGTGCTGGAAATAGGCAACCGCTTTTAGGCGTGGCACCGCCCCGGACCCTGTCCTTGGTCAGCGGCCGGAGCGTGCCAGCATTTGCGATTTTGCCACCCCCCACAATCGTGCATATATCACAGGGGACATCCTGCGGAGCAGCGCGGAGCTCTAAGGCCCCGCTTCCTAGCCCAAGTTGCCGACCGTCGTCACGGCAGGTGGATCTCAGGGATCGGCGCCCCGGAGAAACGCGGCAATCGCTGAGCGCACGAACTACTTGGGGCAAGCCGCTGCGCCACGCTATAGCGGATGGCGGCAGTACTCCCCCGCTTCTGGGAGGGCATTCTTCTCGACCCACCAGGGGTGGATTTCCCCCACCAGATGTCCCTCCTTCACCAATGGGTCGCTAGTGGTTAAGGCCTTCGCGTCCTCAAGCGAAGGAACCTGAAACAGAAAGATTCCGCGCAAATCGCCGTCGTCTCCGAGCGGCCCGGCTACGATCAGCTTCTTCGCACGCCACATGGAGCGGATATTTGCCAGGTGGGCCTCCTGCAAGGCGGTTGCGTCGTGTGACGCGTTCCAGTGTGGCCCTTTTCTGAGAAGGACTATATAGACTGTGGTCATCCGGTCGGATCTCACGTCTTCCACGGTGTGACTCGGTCCGTAGCCCGACGCGAGACTGAACAGGACGGCCAGGCCCACTCTTCTCATTGGCCAGGGGAAGAGGCGGCCGGCCCGCGGCCAAACTTCTGAGTGGCATAACCAACAATGGCGCCGGCGAGGCTACCCGGAAGCATGATCTCCAGGTAGTAGTGCCTCTTGGTGAGCGCATCCGGCTGGGAGGCGACCCAGTAGGCGAACAGAAGGCCCAACACGAGGCCGAAAGCAATACCCAGGGGCAGAGACCGTACTTTGCGGGCGAAAAAGCCCGCGGCGAGGCCAACGACGAGCCCTTTGACCGTCGATCCGACGACGATAAAGGCGATCTCGGGGGCGACTTCAGGGGCGGAGACTAGCGCGCTGAGACCATCGAAAACGCCCAGGAGCGCACCAACGATGACGCCGAGCAGGGGTTTGTTCACCTTTCCATCCTCCTTCAGAGCTTGGGTTCCTTCTCTTCTTACGTTTCGGCTGCGGTTTCTTTAGTTGCCGAGAAGGAACTGCCCAAAAACGCGAGTCAGCGTAAAACAGCCCTATTCTGCCGCAAACATCGGGTAGCCCGGCGGCTTGGTCCTCCGGGTCTCAGTGGAGTCGAGCCAGCTCTCTCCCGCTCGATCCTGTCAACCCTGAGGCCTTGGTCTTTGCCCGCAGCCTGACGCTCCCAAACCCGACGAAGCCCAGTCACCGGTGGGAAAGCTCCCTAGGGAGCCGGCCGCTCTGCCCAAAGACGTCCGGCGCGCAGGTATGCATATTTCGTCCGGCAAGTTCTCGCTTCGGTGATAGTCACTGCTGGTGATGTCAGTCACATAATTGACTTGGCAACGCTAGTAGAACAGAGTGATACGGTAGGACAAGGCTCAGCTACTGGTCAGGGCCTCTCTGAACAGGTATCTTTATTGACACTGAAAACTCCGGGAAGCCGGCATCGGCAACCCGGAACTCAACGAATCCGCCACGCCGATGAAAGCTCAGGGTGCCTCTGGGTCTCCTCCGCCCAGAGTGAGACCCGGCGTCCATCCTGGGACGACCGCTTGTGCAAAAGGAGAACGATGACGAGGAACGAGTCGGGCTTCACTTTGATCGAGCTTTTGATCGTTGTCGCGATCATCGGGATCATCGCAGCGATTGCCATCCCCAGCCTCCTCCGCGCGCGCGTTTCCGCCAACGAGGCTGCGACCGTCGGCGACATGCGGACACTCATCTCTGGCCAGGCGGCCTACCAATCGTCTAACTCTGGTTTTTACGACGGCGATTTGACCTGTCTCGTGACGCCGGGGAACGGCGCTTGCATTCCTTCTTACCCCACGAACGCGCCGACGTTCCTGGACAGCCAGCTCGCCTCCCAAAACCCCAAGTCGGGCTACAGCCGAAGCTTTCTCGCCGGAGCCGTGCTGGCTCCCCTGCCCGCGTATGCTTCGCCGACCAGTATCGGCGCCTACGTCTACGCCGCCACTCCGGTCAGCGTCGGCCAGACGGGCGTTCGGGGCTTTGGCAGCGATTTCTCGGGGCTCATCTGCTACACACCATCGGGCGCTCTCGTAGGGGTGACGGCCGACCCCCAGCTAGACATCACTACCTGCACGCCCCTCCAGTAGACACGCTCCCCAGCCCAAATCCAGAGGCTTGGGTACCAGGGCGAGTCTCGTCCGCGCCGTCGGAGGTAGGCGCGCAGGCGCCCCGGCCGACAGGGGTCTCGATCGGCCTGCTTCGAAGAAGGGCCTACGAATCAATGCCTTAGCGCGAGCCCTCCGCCGTGGCCCCACCGGCGCCGCCCCTCACCCCGCGTGGGCTCCCCACAAGCCAGCGCGACGACTACAATCCGTACACGTATTGGAGGCGGCACCCATGGAAGCTCGGCACCTCGAGGGCATCGCGAGCCTCCAGCAGCAGCTTGGCCGGGTGATCCTCGGGAAAAGCGAGGCAATCGAGCGGCTCGTCGTATGCCTGCTCGGCGGGGGCCACGTTCTCATGGAGGACGTGCCGGGGGTGGGCAAGACCACCCTCGCGAAAGCTCTCGCCCGTTCGCTCGACGCGGACTTTAAGCGCGTGCAGTTCACCCCCGACCTCCTGCCCACGGACATTCTGGGCTCCTCTGTATACAACCCGAGCGATGGGGGCTTCTCCTTCAAGGCCGGGCCCGTCTTTACCAACGTCCTCCTCGCCGACGAGATCAACCGCGCCTCCCCCCGGACCCAGTCCGCGCTCCTCGAAGCCATGAGCGAGCGGCAGGCCTCGATCGAGGGCACCACCCATCCCCTCCCGTCGCCCTTCTTGGTCATCGCCACCCAGAACCCGGCCGAGTTTCACGGCACCTACCCGCTGCCCGAAGCTCAGCTCGACCGCTTCGCGATGCGCATCGACCTCGGCTACCCTACGGCCGAGCACGAGGTAGACGTGCTCTTCAGCCAGGCCCACCACCATCCCCTCGACGACGTGGTGACCGTCCTCGACGGCGCGACCGTGGAGGAGCTGCAGGCCCAGGTGCGGGCGGTGCGCGTCGAGCGGGGGATCGGCCGCTATGCGGTGGCCCTCGCCGACGCCACTCGCAACCACCCATCGCTGAAGCTGGGTTGCTCCCCGCGCGGGGCGCTCCTGCTCTTCCGGATGACGCAGGCCCATGCCTTCGTGGCCGGCCGGGACTATGCGATTCCCGAGGACCTGAAGGCGGTGGCCATCCCCGTCTTGGCTCATCGTCTCAGCCTCGACACCAAGGCGAGGTATTCCGGCATCCTGAAGGAAGACGTGGTCCGCGAGGTGCTCGACCGGGTCTCGGTGGGGGTTTAGGAGCGTGGCGGACCCTAGGGCCGGGCGCTGGACGAGGCGGAGCGCGCTCGCGTCTCTTCTCCTACGCTTCGTGCGCGAGCGGCTCACGGCCCGCGGTCGCTACCTCCTGGGCGCGACCGCCGCCCTAGCTCTCCTGGGCCTCGACACTCTGCGTTCGCAAGTGTTCCTGCTGTTCGCGGCGGCCGCCGCCACTCTTCTCGTCGCCCTGGTCTTCACGTTCTGGCCCCCGCCCCGCGCGCGATTCGAGTGCCCCCTGCCCGCACGAACCACCGCCGGCCGTTCCTTCACAGTGCGGGCGCGGGTGAGGAGTGCGCGGGGCGAGCTCCCCGACCTCCGCCTCTCGCTTCGGCCGCGGTCGGAGGACGAGAACTCTCTGGTGGTCCGCCCCGCGGAGGCGCTCCTCGCCGCGGGCACGGAGGAAGCAACCGAAGTCTCGCTCCAGATCGAGGCCCTCCAGCGGGGGCGATATGTCCTGCAGGGGCCTTCCTTGCGGGCGACGGACCCTCTCCGCCTCGTGACCGGCCGCGCCTCGCGTCTCCCCGACCAGGCGCTCATCGCGTACCCGCGGTTCTGGCGGATGCCGGAGTTCGCAGTGCCCCTGGGCCGGCGCTACCAGCCGGGCGGCATACCGCTCTCCTCGAATGTCGGCGACGCGGTCGAGTTCGTCGGTACTCGGGACTATCGGCAAGGCGACCCCCTTCGCAATATCCACTGGCGCTCATGGGCCCGCCGGGGGGCGCCGGTGGTGAAGGAGTACCAGGAGGAGTACTTCTGCCGGATCGCGATCGTGCTCGACACGTTCCTGCCGAAGCGGGTACGCTCCGGGGACCGGCGTGCCTTCGAGGCAGCGATCTCGGTCGCGGCATCGGTCGCTGACTTCTTCAGCCGAACCGAGCACGTCGTGGACGTGCTCGCCGCCGGGCCGATCCTCTACGAGGTGAGCGCGGGCCGCAGCCTTGCCTACCTCGAGAACATTCTCGACGTGCTCGCCTGCATCGAGCCCTGTCCCGAGCCACCCTTCCGGACGATCGCCCCCGCGCTCTTCGAGAGACTCGGCCAGGTGACGACCGTGGTGGCGGTCGTACTCGACTGGGACGAGGCGCGCCAGGGCTTTCTGAGCCAGATACGTGCGCTCGGAACCGCGGTCCGTGCCGTGGTGGTCCACGAGGGACCAACCACCCGGCCCTGGGAGGGAGTGAGCGACGAGCTGGGTTTCGTGGAGCTCATGACTCCGGACTACATCGAGCGGGCTTTGGCCGCCGAGGGCGCGGCGTGATCGAGCGTGTGCGCCGCCTCGATGCCAGGGAGGCTGCGCTCGTGGCCTTCGCCGTGGCGGGGGCCGCCGCCTTCGCGTGGGGTCGGGCCGAACCGCGGGCGTGGCTGCTTCTGCTCCCCTTTTCTGCGGCGGCCGCCTTTCGCATCACGGCCGTTCCCGCTCCGCTGCGCGGGGCCTCCGAGAAGGTCGCCTGGATCGCCACCGGCCTATTGGGAGGGGCGGTCTTCTACTGGCTCGCCTCGCCCGAGGGTCTGGGCCAGCCCGCGCCCCCGCTACCGGCAGCGGCCGCCTACGGGGCCCCGCTGCTCTCGGCGATTTTCTTGGCCGGGCGCTCGGTTTGGCCGCCCGCGCGGGCGCTGGTGCCGGCGGTCCTCGTTACCACCGTCGTGGGAGCCTCCCAGGCGCGCAGTGCCCGGGCAATGGAAATCGCGGTCGCCGCCGTGGCCCTGGGCGCCGCGTTTCTACTGCTGAACGACAAGAGACCGGGGCCCGCCTCCGCGCGGCGTTGGCGCCTGGTCCGGTTCGGTCCCTTCGCCCTCCTGGTGGGGGTGGTCGGCGCGGCAATCGCGTGGGCCCTCCCGCGAGCACAGCCACGTGTGATTCAGGCGGCCGCCCAAGCAGCTTTCCCCGCGGGCACATCTCGGTTTTCCCCGGAGGCGAGGCTTGGCGGCACCGAGGAACTCACGCTGTCGTCCGAGGTGGCGATGCGGGTCTGGACCGATCGGCCGCAGAAGCTGCGGGCCTGGGTCGCCACGCGGTTCGACGGCGCGACCTGGCTTCGCACACGCAGCGCAGTGCGCCCGGTGTTCCCCGCCCCGTCCACACCTCCGGCGGAACTCGTAACGTGGCTCGCGGAGGTACCCGGGGAGACATTCCTGGTCACCTCCGAGCAGCGCGAGACATCTCCCGCCATCCCGCTGGACAGAGCTCGAGTTCTGCTGGTCGGTGCCATACCCGGCTCCATCCCCGCCCCTCGGGGGTTGCTCATTGTCCGCGTGCGCACGGAACGCCTCGGGATCGACCCCTCCGGACTTCTGACCCCGGCCCTGGCCCCGGATAGCCTCTACGCCGTGCTGAGCGGCACACCGGGCCCGGAGCCGGCGCCCGGGCCGGACCTGGTCGCTCTGCCCGCCGACACAGACCCGCGCCTCGTGGCCTTGGCCGAGAGCCTCGGCGGGGGCGCGGTCACGAACGAGGAGCGCGTGGAGCGCACCGTCCGTTACCTCCAGACGCAGCTGCGGTATTCGCTTTGGGTTGGGCGGTTCCGGTCGCGGCAGTTCGTGGCGGAGTTCGTGCTCGAAAAGAAGCAGGGGTGGTGCCAGTACTTTGCGACCGCGGCCGCGGTGCTGCTCCGACTGCAGGGAGTGCCCACCCGCTACGTTTCGGGGTTCCAGCTGAGACCCCAGCTTCTTCGCGGCGGGCACTACGTGGTGCGCCAAGCCGATGCCCACGCATGGATCGAAGCTTGGCTGCCGGGCCGCGGCTGGGTGGAGGCGGACCCGACGCCGGGCGCGGGTTACAACCGCGCGCACGGCGAGCCCGGCGGAGGCTGGCTCCAGGAGACCTGGCACTGGCTGTGCGGTCTCGGCGGCCTCCTCCTCGCCGTCGACTGGAAGGCCGTGCCCGGGTTGCTCTGGAGGGAGGCGCTGGCCCTCGCCACCCACGCACGGGTGCGAACCGGGCTGTCCGCGACGGCCGTGCTGCTGCTGATCGCCATCGCGGTGTGGATGTTCCGGTCGTCGCGGGCCACGCGTGCGCGCCATGGCGTTGCTCCTACCTCCTCCGGGTTCGAGCTCGCACCCCTCCTCGACCGCCTAGACGGGCTCTGGGCACAGCACGGCGTCCCCCGGCCCCCGAGCCGCGCGCCACTCGAGCATCTGAACCAGATGCCGACCGGCCACGCGCCGGCTCCGCTGATCGAGGTGAGCCGTGAGATCGTCGAGCGCTACTATCGCGCCCGGTTCGCAGGTCAGACGGCCGGCCCCGACGAGGTCCGCGCATTGGAGTCGGCCTTGGACAGTCGCATCCCATCCTAGCCTCGCCGGTGTACGCTAGGGACTCGGCCGCCGAGGACGGACCGCGGGCGCCGGTCCCGCGACGGGGCGAGCTGAACGGCGGTCATGCGGCGCGGCAAGGCACGCATGCTTTCGATCGAGGGGCAGCTGCTGGAAAGAGGAACGGCGGCGCAGGGCGTGCGACTCCCTGCCTCCCAGGGCACACGGTCTTGACGGCGCCCCGGGTGGCAGCTCTCCTCGGCCCGCTCGGGATCAGCCGGTCCTGGGTTTGGGGCTAGACACTATGGTCTCAGCTGCTACGCTCGCGCAGTGGGTCGTGGACGCGAGGGGCCGCACCTTTGAGCTCGTGGCCGACCTCGACGACCACCAACTCATGGGAGCTCACCTCCCCATCGTCAACCCGCTCCTCTGGGAGATCGGCCACGTAGCCTGGTTCCAGGAGAAGTGGGTGCTCCGTCACGCGCTGCACGAACCGCCGATCCGCCCGGACGGCGACGCGCTCTGGGACTCCGCGGCCGTGGCCCACGACACGCGCTGGGACCTGCCGCTACCCACTCGCAAGGACACTCTCGCCTACATGACCGAGGTGCGGGACCGCGTCCTCGATCGCTTGGCCCGTTCGGGAAGCGACCCCGGGCTCCTGTATTTCGCTCTCTATACGGTCTTTCACGAGGACATGCACGACGAGGCTTTCACCTACACGAGGCAGACCCATGGATATCCGGCCCCGCGCCTCTCGGGCGCGGCGGCCGTCCCGGCGGAGGCGGGTTCGCTCGCGGGCGACGTCGAGGTTCCCGGCGGGGGGCTGCTCCTCGGGGCCACGCCGGATGAGCCATTCGTGTTCGACAACGAGAAATGGGCTCACCCGGTCACGGTCGGGCCCTTCCGGCTGGCCCGCAGCCCCGTGACTCAACAGGAGTTCGCGGCCTTCGTCGGTGATCGCGGTTACGGTCGCCGGGAGCTGTGGACGGACGAGGGTTGGAACTGGCGCACCACGCTCGGGGCCGAGCAGCCTGTCTACTGGCGTCGCGACGAGAGGGGTTGGGAGCGGCGCGACTTCGACCGGTGGGTCGCCCTCGAGCCACATCGCCCTGTCCTCCACGTGAGCTGGCACGAAGCCATGGCCTACTGCCGCTGGGCGCGGCGCCGCTTGCCGACGGAGGCGGAGTGGGAGGCGGCGGCGGCTCTCGATCCCGCCACGGGCACTAAGCGCCGCTTCCCCTGGGGCGACACACCGCCGGCCCCGGAGCAGGC